>JADGBV010000007.1 GCA_015231345.1 Planctomycetota bacterium | reverse complement strand
GAAAACTATCTACAAGAGCATTAACCCACTTGGGAGGGCAGGCTCCTAACCCATCGCCAATGCAAACATTAGGGCGAAAAGAGTAGGCATCAGGGGCCACACTAGGGGCTTTTGCGGCCATCGTATGACAATCGACACATAAGAGGACACCAGTTTCAGCACATTGGCTTAAGGCCTCGTGATAGGGACGGTGGTACTTAGACAATAGCTTTTTTACAACTTCCATTGTCAGTTTGTCTTTGTACACTTTCTGATCCCAGCAAGTATGGCTTTTAATTACACCATCTCTCGAGAAATCTGTTTCTACACGATTCAAATCAACAAAAGCCCTAGCAATATCTGATGCATAGAACTTTTCGACATAGTTTTTGAGCCCAAAATAGATCTCTTGTGCCCCTACGTCACCATCTTCTCGAATTTCGTCTGAACTCAATAAGTTAATCTCTCTAACTTCTGAAGGGACTTTGAGCCCAGCATGAGGCACAGAGATAGCTATGGGTAATTTATCTAGCATTTATCTTATGAATGATGCAATCCAATTGTAACGATTTTTATGACACTATCCTGATATGCAAAAAATTAAGGTTAGCTTCAACTACCAATATAGCAAAAACTGCACCAAATCTAAAAGCTCTAAAAATATTAAGAACTTCATTGTGCTCATGGATAATTTCTGCAAGAGACTTTCTTATTGTATAACGAAAATTAAAAGTCGAACTTTCATACTTTAGATAAATCCTTCCCGTACTGATAACCTGATTGAGTCTTAACCAACACCACGAAGCTGAAGACTCTGAATCCGGTGCTGATCTCTCAACTGAATATCACATCGATGAATGCCTATTTTAGTGAACCACAGGAAAAAGCGCTCTTCGTAGTGTGTCGGAGAACTTATCATGATGAAAACTATACCTCAAAAATGATGAGTGTAAGTTTCGGGTCCCGAAAATGACATCAAGGGTGGTGAAAATAATCCTGCCGTAAATTCGCTTGAATTTACGGCGTTTATAAGGTTTTCAGAAGTCAATTTTTAATTTCCACAAACATATGCGGTGCAAACTACTATACTTAATTTTAGTTGTGTAATTATAAATAGTTTAGTAAATTTCGTATAATAGTTTGAACCGCATATGTATAATCAAAAGGAAGTCTTATTCTTCTTTATTCATTGCTTTACCTTTTACAATTTTAACAGATTCTACTTTGGTGATTACATTCCACATATCGTCCTTTTTGGCAGCTTGACCTTTTAAGGTGACGGTTTTACCAATGAGTTTTTTGATTTTTTTGGTATCTTTAATCAGTATTTTTTTCTCACCACTTTTGAGGTAGTAAACATATTTAGGTTTTTTACCTTCCACTTCAAGCTTTTCTTTGACTATAGTGGCGGTTTCTACAGAAAAAGGCTCAGCTTTTACTTTAGCGATGATTTCTTGACTAGCCAGCCAAAGACATGTTGATGCTAAAGATAATTGAAAAATACTTTTTTTATTCATAAGATATAACCTTTAATAATGAGGTGGTCTGACTTCATTTAAGTCATTAGGGCTGAGATAGCAAATGCTATGCCAAGCAAAGAAACTTGTAAATATAAGTGATTCTTGGCACAAGTTGACCTTATGTAAGCAAAAATCGGAAATGATTTTCCAGTTGCTCACCACCGCATCCTTTCCAAACCCGGAAGTTCTTTGCTTAAAATGATACCCTCTTTCTTTGAAGGGTGGGTTTGGGTATCTTTAGGATCTACTGAATCTTCAGACGACAAATCGGCATTGGACTGTCCTGATTCAGTATGAGATTCATCTTTTTTTTGGGGAATCATTTTTTATGAGACTCTAGTCAATTGAAATTATTTAGCAAAATCCGTACTAAAACTTATAGATTTCGAGTATGCTAATAAAAGTCATCAGTGCATTCAGTGAGCCATCTTTGCAGAGCAAGCTATTGCCCATATTCAATTCTCTCGACATCCATCTTATTATACTGGACTATGATGGTTTAATTTGGGAGCGACTAATCAGGGAAAGTGCAGATCTTTATATCGTCGACAGGAACTGTCTACCTCAAGACGAACGCCTGGAAGCCTTTCAGCAATTACCTGAGCAGCCAGATATGATTGTTTTTTACGATGAAGACGAACCCCAGCTTCATGGTAATTTAATGGGTAATGGCATTGACTCATTTATCGATTTACATCTTTCTCCTGAGCTCATTTTAGAAAGTCTTCAAAGCATCATCACGAAACGAGAGCATTTTGAGTCTGAACGATTGGCGAGGATGTCTATTCAGGAGCCTCGTTTATCAGATTTTGTTTCCGATAGTCATAGCATGAAGAACTTATTAGCTGTTGCTGAAAGAGTGGTGGACAGTGATGTGTCTATATTGCTTTTGGGTGAAACAGGAGTGGGCAAAGAGAGATTGGCGCGAGCTCTACATAATGATAGCCAAAGATCCCAAGGGCCTTTTGTGGCCATAAATTGTGGTGGACTGCCTGAAAACTTACTGGAAAGTGAGCTTTTTGGTCATGAAAGGGGGGCTTTTACGGGAGCAATTCGCGAAAGAAAAGGTTGTTTTGAGTTGGCTCATAAAGGCACTATATTTTTAGATGAAATAGGTGATATGCCGCTCCACTTACAGGTAAAACTTTTAAGAGTTTTACAAGAGAAAAAAATCAAAAGACTAGGCGGGGAACAAGAACTTGAAGTAGATGCTCGTGTGCTTGCTGCAACAAATCATGATTTGGAAGCTGAAGCGGATAATGGGGAGTTTCGCAAGGATCTTTATTATCGCATAAGTGTTATTACCCTTACTCTTCCAAGCCTACGGGAGCGAATTGAAGATGTGCCTGAGTTAGTTAAGAATTATATCAAGATTTTCCGCTACAGGCTTAATAGGCCAGTATATGGCTTAACAAATGACGCATTGGACTTGCTTCTCAATTATTCTTGGCCTGGAAATATACGTGAACTTATTAATGCTATTGAAAGAGCCATGTTGCTCTGCGTGAATGAGACGATCAACACAGATGACTTGGCTCTAAAAAGTGATCATGTTATGAATAAAATCAGTGAAGACCCGCAAATTTTATCTTCAACTGAACCACCAAACTCTGATTTACCAGACCAATGGGAGCATATATCTTATCATGAATTAAAAACTCAGCTTTTGGCAGATTTCGATGTGCGTTATTTCACAAGCATTTTAGATTCATGCCGGGGACGAGTAGGTGCGGCAGCAAAAATGGCCGGTATACAAGAGCGCTCTTTATTTGATAAAATGAGAAAGCTAGGCCTTAAAAAAGAAGATTATCGGAATTAAATCTCCGAAAATCAAATTTCGGAAACTGATTACCGAAAAAAATAGCTTTCAGAATGATTGTTCTGAAAGAATTGACCGTCTATTGGTGCTTTGTTGAATTCATAATTTCGGCATAGTATTTTATATGGAATGGATCTTAAGACACTGTAGAGATTCATTTAATGAAAATATGCTTTATTATGTACCCGTGGGACCGGATCGAATGTGAATTTGATTCGACTTTAAGGTTGATCCATGAATTTGCTGTTAGGGGCCATACTATTGCATGTACCACTAAAAATAATCTTACCATGCGTGATAGTATCAGTGTGGCTTTTTGTAGTGTTCTCAAAAAACAATCTAAGGTTCCTCAAAATATAAAAACTTTCTACCATAAAGCACAATTCAACAAATCCCGTTTGCCTTTGGCTGGCTTTGATGCCATTGTTATGCGGGATAACCCTCCCCTCGATTCCATGGTGATGAACTTTTTGGACTCTGTCCACGAAGATGCTTTTATTATTAACGATATACAAGGACTGCGTATAGCAAATAATAAACTTTATACGGCTTCATTGGGGGGGCCCATGAGCCCTTTTATACCTAATACCCATGTGTCGAAAAACAAAGATTATTTGCAGAAAGTGCTCATGGATAACCCTGATGGCAAAATGATTCTCAAACCACTTTCAGGCTATGGGGGCAGGGGTGTCATCTTAGTAGAAAAAAGAGCAAGGCAAAGTTTTCGTTCCTTACTAGACTTTTATATAGGCGATGAAGATAACTCAAATTATGTTATATTACAAGAGTGCATTGAAGGCGCCGATCAGGGCGATGTAAGAATATTAATGCTCAATGGAGAGCCTATTGGAGCGATGAAAAGGATCCCTGCCGAAGGAGATATGCGTTCAAATATACATGCAGGGGGTAATGCTATAAAACATAACTTAAGTAAACAAGAAGTAGAATTATGCAAAAGCATAGGCCCAAAATTAGTTCGTGATGGCCTTTACTTTGTCGGTATAGATGTGATCAATGGGAAGCTCATCGAAATCAATGTCTTGAGTCCAGGGGGGATCGCCAGAATTAATAAACTTAATAGGGTTAAACTTCAAGCAAAGTATGTTGACTTCGTAGAAGGTGTCGTGGCCAATAAGGACTTAGTCCAGTTAAGAAAATCAGAATTCAGAAAGATTATCGAAGATGCAGAACATCACTAAAGATTATGCTTTAAAATGCATCTTGGAGGAAAAGAGCTTCAGTGGTGTTGTGAATGGTATTTTTATTGATATTAAAGAGTATGTGCCCTCAATATCAACAGCTATTCATAATGGTCATAATGTGAGTCCGAATCTAGAAGCTAAGTTTAATATTGATGCGAATGGTCGCTTGTATGAAGAAGACCCTTTTACAGGAGAACTTATTTCTTCCCAGGCCATCAGGCTCGTAGCATTAAATTCCAGATATGAATATGATCTTAACCGTTCACCTAAAGATGCCATTTATGACATGGCCTGGGGAAAGAAAGTATGGGCCAATGAACTTACAAATAAAGAGCGGCAGAATGCATTAAATAAACATCGTACTTTCTATCAGGTTCTTCATAGTTTGGTGGCAAAATGTGAGCAATTATTTGGATCTGTTGTCTTATACGATATTCATTCATATAATTCACAAAGAATCTTAAAAGACACACCGGATATAAATATTGGAACCTTCTATTGTAAGCAAAAAAAATGGCAGAAAGATATCCAAAATCTTCAGAATCATTTATCAGAGATTGTCATTGATCAACGCGATCTGATTAACAAAAAGAATACAGTCTTTTACGGCAAAGGATACCTGGCTCGTTATATCTCAGAACACTTTGATAAAACGCTGGTTTTGCCTCTGGAATTCAAGAAATTCTTTATGGACGAGGAAAGTGGTCAACTTTACCCTCTTGTGTTGTCGTCTTTGAAAGAGCAGTTAAAGTCATGCTTTGAACAGCACAGCAGAAAATTTGTTCAAAACCATAGCCCCAGAATCATTAAAAATAATATCTCAAATCTACCATCTGATCTTGAACCTGTTATATTAGAAATTGATCGTGCACTTTATAATTTAACTAAAGGCCTTGATGTTCTATCCTATGTAAATCCAATCAATTTGCAACAAGAGAGATCGAATTTTTTTAAAAGTGCTTATCGTAAAGAACCAAATTTTAAATACAAACAGCTGACTGTTGACCCCTACATGTTTAGAGAGAAGCTATACCGTTTGCCCCTACAACGCATACAGGACAGTAGTATCCAGAGGTTATATCAGCAGACCATCGATTCTATGGCTTCAAAAATCAATTTGCTTACATCCATCGGCAGTGAGGAGTTTTTATATAATTCTTTGATTTGCTATGGTGAGCCAGATATTATTGATATTCGCAATGCGCAATTCATTATGTACTCATCCCCTTTTGCAGACGGGGATAGCGATGATATCTATGATGTCGACTTTGCTTTGTTGGCGTTCAAATCAGCAATGCTGGATTATGAAATAGATTTCCCGATTGTGGTTTCTTCAAAGATTATTGCTGGTGCTATGGTCGATAATAATAAAAAGAAGATTATCTTAAACCCATCTCGTAAGTGGTCAAAAATGAATTTAGATGCTCTAATTCATCATGAACTTGGTGTCCATGCTTTAACAACGGCAAATGCTGAAGAGCAAGTTTTGAATATTTTTAAAATTGGTTTGCCTGGTAATACTGAAACGCAGGAAGGTTTAGCGATTTTGTCTGAATTTTGCTCAGGAAATTTAACCCTTGGTCGACTAAAAACATTAGCCACTAGAAATATAGCTATCCATGCCATGCTTAATAGAAATTCATTTCGCAGTGTCTTCGAAAAAATGGTTGATGAATGTCATTTGAGTACAGAAGAAGCATTCAGGGTCACATCAAGAGCCTTTCGGGGTGGAGGCTTTACCAAAGATCATCTTTATTTAAAAGGCTTTCAAAGAGCCTATCAAAATTACAGTACTGGAATTAACCTGAATAGCTTGTTTATTGGCAAGGCGGGGTTTGATCAGCACCACCTTCTCAATGAACTGATTCAAAGGGAAGTATTAACACCACCCAAGCATTTACCTATGTTTCTTAGTACACCTGCTTGCAATAACCCTATTACGGACTATCTTGTTTCGTCTATTAGGCCCTCTCAAGATAATATAGTGACGAAATTATCGAGTTAAAGAATAAGAGTATATATTTTTATAATCAAGGGCTAAAGCTTTTCGTAAGCAATTTCCTTTCTCAGCCCAAGCTCTTTTCTATCACTGAAATCGTCATTCCTTTGAATGCTAAATTATATTAATTTTTTGACTTATTATTTCGTTTGATTGTTTTTATATCAGAAACGACTTCATTGATTAAGTCGGTCTGAACTTGTTGAATTTTCAAAAGACGTCCCCATTGATTTGTCAGCAGTTGATCGACCTTAGAGTTAAGATGCCTAATTTCTAATTCTGATTTTAGGTTCACTTTGTACTCATTATCAGATCTTACTTTTTCTTTAATGGCTTGCCTATTTTGGCTCATAAGGACAAATGGGGCTTGGAAAGCTGCTAGTGTGGAAAGTATGAAATTCATGAATATAAATGGATAAGGATCAATGGGCTTAAAAAGTATAGCGTATGTATTTGCTATCATCCACATAATTAACAAGATACTGAATAAAATAATAAATTTCCAACTTCCTCCAAATTTTACTATTTTATCCGTAATCCTATCTCCAAAAGAGAGTTTTTCTTCATACTCCACATTGGCATTTGCCGAAAGCAATTCATGATTTTCCATACTTTCGATAACTTCAGTTTCAAGTTCGCTTAACTCTCCTCTTTCTTTCTCCAAAACATGCTCTACGTATTCAGCTCTATATTTTGAAATACAATCATTGCAGATGAGATTATCCTGAACCCAGTCTTTATTGTGTTCATGAATAATTTCGGCAAGTGACTTTCTTATGATAGTGCCCGAGATTAACTCGCTTACTGATGATGACTTACTGCAAATAGAGCATGTCTCTTCATCGAGTGGATCAGTGTCTAAAAGTTCTTCAATTTTTGTTTGTAACTCTTCAGTTTCCATATTTTTTTATTTTTTTGGTTGATGAGTAATTGGGAATGGTTCAGTTTCTGAACCAGAATATAAAGAAATATGAGGAAAAGGAATTTCAATATTTTCGCTATCAAATCTTTCTTTAATATCAATGAGCAACGTTTCTTTTACTTTTAAATAGTCATCATTTCTGATCCAAACGCCAACAAATATCTCCAAAGCTGAGTCACCAAAATTATCAAAAAATACAATGGGAGTTGGCTCATCCAAACAATAAACATTTCCATCAACAATTCTTTTGAGCAACTCGATAACTTCTCTAATGTTTTCTTTGTAAGCAACTCCTAGTTTGATATTAAGTCTCCTTATGGGGAATTCAGTAATATTTGTGACTTGAGTCTTAAAAATCATTTCGTTGGGAATACGTATAAATTTATTATCAAAAGTCCTTAACTTGACGGAAATCAAATCTATTGAAAGAACGATTCCTGTTTTATCTCCGATTTGGATAATATCATTGATTTTAAATGGTCTTTCGGAAACCAAAAATAACCCACAAATTATATTTGAAAGACTTGTTTGTGATGCCAGCCCTATTGCTATACCCACAACTCCAGCTGTCCCTAAGAGCGCAGTGAGTTTAAAGCCAAGCTCATTCAAAATGAGAATTATGAATATTACAAAAATGCTGTACGACAATGATTTTGATGTCAGTTTTCTTACATGATCACTAAGGTACGATTTGCTTATTTTGTAAAAAAGTTTTGGCAGTAACTTATATGATACCCAACAACATATAACCAGGGCAATCACTCGAAGGCTTGATTGAATGATACCATTTGCCATAACTGCTTGCAAATTTACTGTATTAAATATGTCCATAGCAACTAGAGCTGAAATCCATGAAAATTTTGAAATTCAGAAAAACTCCTTTTGAAGATACTCTTTTGAATTGGATTTCTTGATTTCTCTATCAACTTCAATTTCTTTGAGAAATCATCTATTCCTGGACTATATTCTATTTTACTAAATCCTTCTTCGCCACGATAGCTTACTTTCAGGCTATCTGCATAAAGCTTCTGCTCCATTTCATAAATGCTTAAATGCTCCACATGCAAACATAACCTTTCAAATCTGAATGGCTTTTTTGTAATATTTTTTACGAGAATCGGACATATGACTTGGTTGTTTTCACTAGTAATCTCATTCAAGGTCTCATAAATTTCAGTTTTCAAAGAATAGGCATGAGATCCTACCATCGCGTCTCCAAACCATGTTTGTGATAAAGGGATTGTTGCATACTCATTGATTCCTTCTATTGAATTATTGCTCAATTCAAGTTTAACAAACAAAGGAATGGATATATATATTTGAATTTCACTATTTGGAATAATGACGACAGGAGATGAAGACTTCACAACTAAAGGAAGGTCAGGCATTATTGGCCTTAAGCTTACCTGTTTTACATTATTTGTGCCAATCCACCTTTCCCAGAGATTATCATCTTTATTATCGAGAATATGCTTAATGGACCATTCTGTTTCTTTCCCTTTTAGAAGTAACTTTAACTGGCCTATTTCCCATGAGAAATCTGTATTATCGCCTACATCTTTAGCTTCCCAAAAGTTCTTCACGTCAGTACTCACAGAATTCCTTCAGGTTCTACTTCGATACAATTTCTCATACCCTACAATACATCTTCCCGCTCTTTTAGGAGCTGAAACGATTCTAAAGGGTATTCGCGTCCACTTTTTGCTTTGAGATCATTTTCTAACATGAACCTTTTCCCACATATCAGTTATATTGTGATAACTTCTATTTTTATTTGTCAAGTTATGAATTATAACTATAACTTGATTCCTTAATTCTCGGACTAGCATATTATATAAACGAATTGTTTTCCCAAAACATCTAGTTGAAAAACAATACTTTATATTTTATAGCGCACAAAATCACATCTTCAGCCCAACAATTTCATAAGAAAAATAACTTTAAAAAGGACTCTCCGCCCACAAGTCGAGGTATATAGATATGAATAATTCAACACAAATGCCAGAACTACAGCCAGATACACCTATCCTCACAGTCTCCATTATTGGAGGAGATCAAGAAGAGAAAACCCTTTTTGAATCCTTACTCAAAGCATCAAAATCACAATCGGAAACTCTTGTCATTCAAAAACCAGCAACTGTTGGCGAATTGACAGATCTGGAAAGCAGAAGTCACCTGCTCCTTTTACATTTAGGAACCACATCTGACCTCGAATTAAAAGATTTGTCCATTATTAAAGAAAGATTACCTACAATTCCCATCATCGTTGTTGCTGATTTAAATGACGATACCTTGGGACAAAAAGCCATATCCTTGGGTGCCCAAGACTATCTTTTCAAGGAAGCCATCAATATTTACTCACTGAGTCGCGCCGTCAGATATGCCATCGCGCGTAATAATATCCAAATTGACCTCGACAACGCCCTTTCTGTAATGGAGGAGTTTTCCCATACAGCTGCTCATGACTTGAGAAATCCTATAGGAACAATCCAGTCTTTTGCTGACCTTTTGCTCAGCCAAGATCTAGAAGTTAACCCAGAGGAATCAAAGCATATGATCAAGAAGATTTACGCATGCTCAGAGAGGATGATTCAGCTCATCGACGATTTATTACTGTATTCAACAAGTAACATAAGTGTTGATATGACTGACGTTGTCTCAGTATCGGATTTGATATCAGAAGTATGTGAGCAATTGAACTGTGACAGCAAGGTGAGTTTAACTGGAAGTGCATCTCTTGTGGGAAACAAAAGCCTTCTCTACCAGCTATTTCAAAACCTGACGGCGAATGCACTCAAATTCCAGAAAAATGCGGAACAAGCAAAAGTGACCGTTAGTATAAATACAGAAGAGATCATCGAAGGTTACACTGCAATATCTGTAGCTGATAATGGAGTCGGTATCCCAGAAGGTAAATTAAATCAAATTTTCACACCATTCACTCGTGTTCACTCGGGTTATGCAGGAACAGGAATTGGTTTGGCCACATGCCAACGTATCGTTGACCTACATGGTGGAGATATCAATGTTTCCAATCGGACAGAAGGAGGAACTGAATTCATAGTGAGGCTACCGATAAGCTCTGAGAAGTAGAATTGCGTCTTTGGACCATACACCCGAGATATCTTATTAGTATGGACGCATCGGTTTGAATATAGTTTTCAAACAGGTTTAGACCAGTCTTTCAGCCCTTTCCACTAGCCATACCATAGATACAATCCACCTAACCTTAAGGTAGCAGAACTGAGAAAGTCGTTCCGAAGCCTTTTGATTTATTATCTACAACACTCTCATACAAAGACCCCTTGAGGGTCTTTGTATGAAACGAGAATTTTTCTACTCAGCCCTGAATTTCAATTTTTCGAGGCAGAACATCACTGCTTTTCGGTAATGACACGACAAGCACACCATCATGAAAGCTGGCAGAGATAGCTTCTGAATCTACCTTTGAACCAAGAACAACTGAACGTTCAAAGACACCATGTTTCCTTTCAACTCGATGTTCATTGACTGAGTCTTTGGTTTCGGGTTGTTTCCTTTCTCCCTTGATTACAAGTCTACCGTTAGAGTAATTGATATCTACGTCCTTATCCTCAAGACCGGGAAGCTCGACTGAGACCACAAAATCCTTTTCTCCTTCCTGAATATTCATTTCTGGGTACCAGGATCTATTTTCATCGCTATCCCACGTGGGCTTAGCCATTTCATGGTATTGAGGAAAAAACTCATGGAGTATCAGGTCTAGTGGATGATTTGAATGTTTTTTATCATGGGTGGTAAGTTGACGAGTACTCATGACGCAACCTCCTGTGATGAAATTAAAATCTTCTTTGCCTGAGCAGACTCTGCTTTTGGGATTTCGATATGTAAGACACCATTTTTCATTTCAGCTTTTATACCGTCAATATTGACATCTTTTGGCAAGTGAATGCTTCGTGTAAATCGACCAAAAGCACGTTCAACTCGATGATTGGCATAGTTGCCTTCCGTACTTTCCACCTTTTTCTCGCCGGATAAGGTCAGTATCTTATTTTCATAAGTTACATCCACATTATCTTTTTCAATGCCTGGCAAATCGGCATTGACTTGATAAGCAGATTCGGATTCGTAATAATCAATCCTCGGAAGCCATTCCCCCATGGATGTATCATCCGTGATTGCTCGGCTGACGAGCTCACGAAATGGGTCAGATATAGATAAATGATTCATTGTATTACCTCCAGTAATTAATATTTATGCAGTCATTAAGTAAACATCTTTTGGGTAAACCATAACTTCTTCAAGGAATGGTGTTTCCGCAAGATACCTGGCACATTGCTCAGGTCCATTTGCACTGCAGGAGGCGCAATTATTGCTGCATCCTGCAAGTCGTTTTTTTCGAGTAATCTTTTTCTTACTCATAAAAACCTCCTTGTTAAACACAGAAAATTCTATAAAACTAAAAAAGCAAATTACGTGCCGAAAACTATACTAAAAAAGATCCTGATATTCTGTTATTTCTGAACTGGATAGTGTTTGACTTTTGGTCATTTCGACAAGTATTAGTCATTTTTACCCACCTTTTAATAGGTTGTATAGATTGCATTAGTGTCGCACGCATTTCTATCAGTCCTCAAGCACTGATACGATTTTTTATCTGAGTATTCTCATCGACTCCACGCATCCACATAGACATGTAGTTTGCGATATCTTCTGGAGAAAGATCCTCCATCTGTTTTACTATATTATAATAATGATGTTCCAGAGGATGATCTATTTTTGGGTCAAGTACTTTGTTGCGTAGTAATTCAATCACTTTTAAGTTGGTATAAAACTTCTCTAATCTCATATATTTTTCCTTAAAAATAGTAGTTTAATGAAAGGGTGGCTACCCATAAAGAGCAGCCACCCATTCTAAAAAGCACAGACTATTGCTTATGCACCGACAACCTCCCTTAAACGGGAACACTCCTTATTAAAAGGAAGGCGCATACTGAAGACTGTGCCGCTACCGTCTTTACAAGGCTCAGACTGGATTTCTCCCCCGTACTTTTCAACAATTTCACGGCAAATGTTCAACCCAAGTCCAACACCTTTACATTCTGTGTGAAAACGGGTGAATGGCCGAAATAAAAGACCGTTTAGGTCGGCTGGGATACCTGTTCCATGATCCCTGATATGGACGGTACAAAATTCATCTTCGTATTGCTCTGTATAGATTTTGATATTACCTGAATGCTCTTTAGAATATTTTATGGCATTGGATATTAAATTTGAGAACAATCTACGAACATCTGGATAGGTCATTTTCAATCGTGGCAAAACCTCGAAGCTCACTCCTATATGCTTTTTCGTCAAATCCATTTTAAAATCATCTAGTAATTCGTGCATTAGCACATTCAAGTCAGTGTCTGGAGGGCCTTCGTTCTCTAGATATGAGTCGATAAATCCAGCCAATCTTCTAGCGTTATTACTGATTCTTTGAGCACATTCCCTTTCCATACCATTGACAGCGTTGTTTGTTTTTAATTCGTCCTCAAGACACTCAGCAAAACCCGCTATATTTGATAGTGGCTGCTTGATATCATGAAGTAGTTTCTTGACCTCCATAGTTGATTCTTCTATTGTTTCTTCGCGTTGTTTTATCTGAGTCAAGAGATAAATATTATCAGCGTTTTCGATACAAATTAGATGAAATGAAAATATTCCAATTTTAGTTTCGAGAGTTAAACTGCATGGCCTATTGCTCTTAGCAGCAAACATTAAATTCTCATATGATGATTCACTCAATATACACTGAAGAGAATCTCCCACCACACAATGGGCGCGTAGTCCTTTGGGAAAAAAACGCTTATCTATTAGCTGGAGAACTACCTGCCCATTTATCTCATTGAGAGAGAAGGGAATCAGGCTTAAGTCGAGATGTTCGTATAAGCCTGCCAAAATATCTAGATCATTCATCCCTCTAATTTTCATGATTCCACCTCATATAGGAGTTTATATTCAAACGAAAATTCTATTTTGTGAATATCTTCGGTATAAATATATCTACACCTCCATCGACCACCTCTGTTGTCATTCCAAGTGCATCGACATCATTTCCCAGAAACACATTCCTACTGACAGTGCTTTTAGAAATTGAGTAGCTCTTCGACACTCTTCCATCTTGATCCTCTGTTTGCTCATTTTGAATTTCATTCTCTATCGTTAAGCTGAGATTACCATCTTTTATTTCACTATTGATATTCCCGATACTAGCAGAACTTTGTCTGATTTTAACATAATATCCATCAGCTTTTTCCTCCATACTAATTTGAGGATCAAAAGAAGTGCTCATAGAAGATTTGGCACTTCTAATCAAGGGGGTAGTGAAAAATGGCGAAGAAAAAGCGTCTTCAAATAGTTTTCCGCTACGACCAAATAAACTTCTTCCCGAAAGGAAATTATCAATACTCAAATCAAATGGGTCGCTTGAATTGCCTGAAAAAATGCTAGAATTAAATAAACTTGTTGAGTTGAGCGGTGGTTGTAGCAAAATCTGGTTATACAATGAGTTAGGTTGCTCAGTATTTTCTTTTTTATTATGTGCCTCAGCTTGGGAATGACTAGCAGCAAAGATCACAATCATCATCAGCGGGATAAAAATAATCATTCCAAAAGATATTAATTTAAGGTATTTAAATCTTCTTAAGCTTTCGCGATTGAAAGTAACCAGTTTCATGACAGTCTCCTGATATGTAAAAGATTAAGATCAGTTTCGATCACGAACATAGCAAGCACTGTGCCAAAATTCAAAGTACTGAATATATCAAGATTTTGATCTTTTTGAATGATCCAGCTCGTCATTTTGACTTAAACCCTAGCTGTCGGTTAGTCAATTTGACAGCACCTTGCTGCCCTCCTCATCCAGAAGGACAGCAAGCTGTTCAGTTAGGTGAAGTATAGTTCAAGAAGCCCTAAACCTCAAACTTCATCATTTATGCCACAGCCGAGCAAGAAGTAGATACTTGCAGCTTCTTATCTCTATAGTCAAGGTGAATGACATCCCCTTGGCCAAGTTTTCCAGCAATAATCTCATCGCTAAGTCGGTTTTCCACCTCACGTTGGATGACTCGTTTGACCGGACGAGCTCCATATACAGGGTCAAAACCAACCTCTGCAAGATGTCGTACCGTATCCTCGGACCAGGTGATTGAAATATCCTGAGTGGCAAGTCGTTTCGCAACTAGAGAAAGCTGTAGCTCACAAATTTTGTAAATCTGTTCGCTTCCTAGCCTATTGAATACAATCTGCTCGTCAATCCGGTTGATAAATTCAGGGCGGAAATGCTGACGCACTTCCTCCATAACTGCTGAATTTATGGAATCCGTATCGCCGTCTATCATACGCTGAATGTGATGGGCCCCCAAGTTAGATGTCATGATGATAACAGTATTTCTAAAATCTACGGTTCGCCCCTGACCATCTGTCAGGCGCCCATCATCAAGTACCTGAAGAAGAACATTAAAGACATCTGGATGGGCTTTTTCCACCTCATCGAAAAGCACCAAAGAGTAAGGACGACGACGCACTTGTTCACTGAGGAATCCACCCTCATCGTAGCCTACATATCCGGGAGGAGCTCCTATAAGGCGAGCTACACTATGCTTTTCCATATATTCAGACATATCTACACGAACAATGGCATCCTGACTATCGAAAAGTTGATCTGCCAAGGCACGGCAAAGCTCCGTTTTCCCTACTCCAGTTGGACCGAGGAATAAAAAGGAGCCCAATGGTCGGCCTTCCTCTCCCAGTCCAGCACGAGACCTGCGGATTGCCTGAGACGCCAGAGAAATGGCATGACTCTGCCCAACGACTCTCGCAGCAAGGCTACCTTCAAGAGCCTGTAATTTTTCTCGTTCTCCTCCTACCAGTTTAGCAACAGGTATGCCCGTAATACGTGCCACCACTTCTGCGATTTCATCGACCCCCACATCATTTTTGAGCAATTCTCTAGTGCCTGAAGTCTCATTCAACTTCTGTAATTTTTCCTCAAGTTCTGGAATTTTTCCATACTGCAACTCGGACATTTTCTGCCAATGACTTTCGCGACGGGCACGTTCTACTTCCGCACGACACACATCCAACTCTTCTTGAATTGATTGGGCAGTTTGAACAATTCCCTTTTCTGCATTCCACACTTCTTCAAGATCGGCGTATTCTTTCTGTAACTCATTAAGCTCTTCCTCGATTCGTTCACGACGCTTCAAAGAAGCCTCATCTTTTTCCTTAGAAACAGCTTCTCGCTCGATCTTGAGCTGAATGATACGGCGGTCAAGGATATCAAGTTTTTCTGGTTTAGAATCGAGTTCCACGCGAATCCGTGACATGGATTCATCAATAAGGTCGATGGCCTTATCCGGCAAGAATCTGTCAGTGATGTAGCGGTGGGAAAGCTCAACTGCACTAATAATGGCCGGATCGCTTAGCTGCACTCCATGGTGAACCTCATACTTTTCTTTAAGCCCCCTGAGTATGGCTACAGAGTCTTCTACACTCGGCTCTTCGACTAAAAGGCGTTGAAAACGACGATCCAATGCGGGATCTTTCTCGATATATTTTCGGTATTCATCCAAAGTGGTGGCTCCAACACAATGCAGTTCCCCACGAGCAAGGGCAGGTTTTAACATATTCCCGGCATCCATGGCACCCTCGGTTTTTCCTGCACCAACTAAAGTGTGAATCTCATCGATAAAGAGAATGATGCCCTCAGAATCTTTGGATAATTCCTTCAGCACCCCCTTGAGGCGCTCTTCGAAGTCACCTCGGTATTTAGCTCCCGCAACAAGGCTTGCGAGGTCAAGAACCAGAACCTTCTTGTTAACAAGTGAGTTCGGAACCTCTTCTTGGGCTATCCTGAGAGCAAGACCTTCCACCAACGCAGTTTTTCCTACCCCTGGCTCACCGATGAGAATAGGGTTATTTTTAGTCCTTCGTTGAAGTACCTGAATCACACGACGAATTTCGTCGTCCCTTCCGATAACAGGGTCCAACTTTCCTTCCCGCGCTCTCTTCGTAAGATCTAAGGTGTATTTACTCAAAGCCCCCATTTGTTCTTCGCCACCGGGCTCCTTGATGGCATCTCCTCCACGCACCTGTTCACGCGCTTTTTCGATTGTTTTTAAGTCAACCGCCGCCTTTTCTAGCTGTCGGCGACATTCCCCTTTATTCTTAAGACATACTATCAAGAAGATATCCCCCGATATATAGGAATCACCTAGGCGATGCGCCTCCTTTTCACATAAATTAAAATATCGTTGCAAATCCCGTGATGCAGAGAGTTCACCGCTATGCTCAGATACCTTAGGAAGCCTCTCCACTGATGCCGCTAGATTTACACGGACGGACTGAAGGTTCACTCCCGCTTTTTCCAGCAAAGTTGCCACTGAGCTACCTTGCTGATCAACTAAAGCAAGAACAACATGTTCAGGCTCTAACATCTGGTTATCATGACGAAGAGCAAGGCTCTGAGCCTCTTCTAAAGCATTCAGAAAATGTGTTGTATAATTATCCATTCGCATAATTGTCTCCTATTAACTCTACATTAGAGCTATAGCAACTTTTATGCCAAGCTTATATACACCACTATATAGGCGATTGAGATGCCGCCGGAAACATGTAGAATCGTGTCAAGTGATACCCTTAGCTAGCTCCATATATATCATTTTGACAAGACAATTCGAGTTCAACTTCATGCTCTAGTAGGAAAATAAGCCGAAATGCTATGCAGTTTTTGAGAAGATTATAGCTAAAATACATCTCAGCTTAACTTACCCCCTTTCGACAGCACATTAAAATGTTCGGTTAGATTTTCATGAACAAAACAACAATTCAAGAAATTGCTGCCGACCTAGGCCTTTCCATCACAACCATTTCTTTCATTATAAATGGCAAAGGTGACCAGTATAAAATAAGCAAAGCAACTCAAGAAAGGGTAAAAAAGTACATTGCTCAAAATAACTACCAACCAAACAGTGTCGCTCGTAGCCTAACCACAGGAAAATCATACACGATTGGCTATTTGGTGCCAGATATTTCGGACCCTTTTTATGCCGCTATTGGAAAGCATGTAGAAAATATTTTATCGCAGCAAGGCTATCAGCTTTTTATGTGTAGCACTAAAGAAGACCCGGACACGGAATTAAAAATAGTTCAGAGTATGGTGCAACGCCAAGCTGATGGCATTATTATGGCACCCACTACAAAAAAATCCTTATCCTATATTAAGTCACAAGACATTCCTTTAGTCACTTTTGATCGCCAAATACCTCGATCTCGCGCTCATTTTGTTGGAATTGACAATTATGAAGCTTCCAAAAGCGCCATCACAGCCTTTCTAACCAGAAATAAAAATGCTAAGATGGCAATGGTATCTATGACTCCCGAGGTGAACACACTCAGCCAGCGCATTGAAGGGTGCCTAGATGCGTTTAAAGAGCTAGGCCTTCACTTCCCCGAAGACCTCAACCTTAACGTTGATTACCAGAATCTCCAAGAAAGCTGCTTAGATCAAATTGGCGCTCTTTTGCAAAAACACCCTGAGGTTAATTCCTTTTACTTCACTAATAATTTAACTGCTTACAAAGGTTTATATGCCTTAAATAAGAATCATCGGCCAAAACTTGAAAAAATGAAACTGATAAGCTTTGATGATATGCCTCTTTTTGAAATCAGTCATCCCTTTACTACTGGCATAGAGCAACCTCAAGAGAAAATTGGCGAAACAAGTGCTCAGATGCTCCTGGAACTTCTACATAGCAAAAATACGTCAAGCAAGGTGAAGAAAGTTATACTCCCTGTGCAAATCAACTGGCGCTAGGCCATTTGAGTGAGGGCTTAGAGCCCAGACTTACCCACAATATACATTCTCCCCGCCTGATTTTCACTAACAGCTTGAAGCTCAGAGCTACCGCTTGCACATGGACAGTGCCAAAAAAGAGCTATAACCACATACCAGAACCCCTTTGCGGCTATTTTCCCTTATGATTACGACATATCCCCTTCCATGGTCCTGTACACCACAGAAAAGGGAAAAACTCCAAACATTACAAATCAACTTTGGTTCTTATTGTAATTTGGCTTGCAAACACTGCCATATTGAAGCTGGGCCCAACAGAAGAGAAGTGATGAATGCTGATACACTAGGCAAAGTCATTTCTTGGATTAGAACCTACAAGCCTGATGTAGTCGATATTACGGGAGGTGCTCCTGAACTGATGAATGGATTCCGCACTCTGGTAGAAGCATCAAGCCAAAGTGGCGCACAGGTCATTGATCGCTGTAATTTAAGCGTTCTAAGCGAAGCAGGGCAAGAAGATCTAGTGCCATTTCTGAAAAGACATAATGTCCAAATTGTAGCCAGCCTACCATGTTATTTAAAAGAAAATGTTGAGCAACAAAGAGGCAAAGGCAGCTACGACCTGTCTATCAAAGGGCTTAAACTATTAAACGAATTTGGCTACGGCATGGAAGAAAGCTTGCCTCTATACCTTGTTTACAATCCTGGTGGTCCTTACCTTCCGCCTGCTAAGGAAAAACTTGAACCTGCCTATCGTGAACGCTTGCGCGAAGACTGGGGCATCGAATTCACTGAGCTATGGTGCCTGAGTAATGTTGCCATCAAACGTTTTGAAAATTACCTCAAAGCCCGAGGAGAGTTGGAAAGCTACGAGCAGCTCCTTGAGGATCATTATAACCCCAATACACTCAAAGGACTTATGTGCCATAATACCTTAAGTGTTGATTACCGAGGCGTACTCTACGACTGCGATTTCAACTTAGCCTTAGATAAAAAGCTCGCTGATCAAGATGAGCAATTTCTATGGGACATCAACCCCGATACCATAAGGGGCCTACCCATAGCGATGGGCAAGCATTGCTTAGCTTGCACAGCAGGCTCAGGTTCCAGCTGTACGGGAGCTGTGGAGCCACATGCTATAAAATCAACTACGCATTCAGATATTCATTCACTAAGTCATTAGGATACTAGTTCGTTTATGAATTCTCCCTTTTTTATATTTCAAGCCATCGCAGCAATCTTATACAGCCTTTGTGTATGCTTACTATGCCTATACGGCTTGCATAGTTTATGGCTTCTTTTCCGTTTCCTTCGGTACCGCAAAGAAAAAGCTCAAACACCAGAAAACACTCAACCTAACTCAGCAGTCTTGGTGCAACTTCCCATATACAATGAAAGAGATGTTGTGACTCGCTTATTAGAATGCATCAGTCAATTAGAATGGCCCAAGAGCTTATTGCGTATCCAACTCCTGGATGATTCCACCGATGATAGCATTGAGATTGGCAAAAAAGCTATTGCAGAAATTTCTAAAAGAGGAATCAATATCACTCATGTCACCCGTACTAAACGCATTGGTTATAAAGCCGGAGCCCTAGAAGAAGGCCTAAAACTGGACGCCATGCACGCCGATGGTCCAGCCCCCTTCGTAGCAATATTCGATGCGGACTTTCTACCTCACGCTGACTTCTTAAGAAAAGCGCTCCCCTCTCTTGAAAATGACAATCAACTCGCTTTTATTCAAGGTCGCTGGGAGCACCTGAATCGTAATAAATCTTTCCTCACCCGGGCTCAAGCCATGGGTATAGATGGTCACTTTGCCATTGAGCAAGGCGCCCGAGCGTGGTCAGGCCTAGCCCTTAACTTTAATGGCACCTGTGGTGTTTGGAGAGTTGAGGCCATTCATGATGCGGGAGGCTGGCAACACGATACCCTAACAGAAGACATGGACCTCAGTTATCGTGCCCACTTAAAAGGTTGGCGAGGAGCTTACGATTTAGACTTAGACGTGCCTGGGGAAATCCCTCATACACTGGAAGCATGGCGAGCTCAGCAGTTTCGCTGGGCCAAAGGAAGTTTGCAAACAGCTCGAAAACTATTACCGAAAGTCTGGAGCTCAGATTGGAAACTCGTTAAAAAATGTGCAGCTACAGCTCATATGACTCATTATTTAGTGCACCCCCTCATTCTATTAAGCCTGGCATTTGCCCCCCTAGCCATTCCTTTTTTTGCCAACACTAATGCCGACTTAATTCTTATTGGCTTAGCCTGCCTTTTATGTGGCATGTTTTGCCCTATCCTGCTCTATATAGCCTCTCAATTAGTTTTAAGGCGCCCTCTAAAACACTATCTTGCCCTCCCGCTACTCACGGCCATGGGCACTGGCATCGCCATCTCCAATAGCCGCGCAGCCATCGATGTATTCCGGGACCGAGTGAAGGAGTTTATTCGCACCCCTAAGTACGGTGATTCTAAGGGAAGTTACCGAGCCAAAGAGTCGTGGGGGCTCGTTGAACTACTAGCTGCCAGCTGGGGAATAATAGGCATTGCCTTTGCTTGGCAGCAAAGCTCATGGATTATGCCTATTTTAGCCATATATGTGAGCGGCTTTTTGCATCATGGTTGCACCTTACTAGCAAACCGCATCAACCAATGGAAAGCATGACAACATCACAAACCCTTGCTCTCTACCTATTCTAGGGGCAACTGCATTATGAGCCTGCTATCAAAATACAGCCATTGGCTACACATGCAGTGGCCTTCAGGGAAGGTTGAGAAAATGCCCAAAGTGGGCAGCTTGGGCGATACAAACATTAAAGGCTTATATATTGCCGGTGACTTAGCCGGCTTTCCTTTGCTGAAATTCGCTTTAGATTCAGGCAGTAGGTTAGCAAGGCGCTGCATCGAAGAGTGCGAGCTAGGCAGCAGTGAAGGTAACCGAGCCAAATGCAAAGAGAAGCTCGAACTAGGCAGCAGTGAGTGCAGCCGAGCCAAGCACAAAGAAAACGACGAAGTAAGCAGTAGTGAGGCTCAGACCAAATGCAAAGATGAGTTTATGGATGTCGCCGTGATCGGAGCTGGCGTGGCGGGTCTAGCAGCAGCAGTGGAGCTAAGCAAAAGCAACCTTTCTTACCGAATTTTTGAAAGCAATCAAAAACTCGCTACCTTAGAAAATTTCCCCGTGGGCAAGCCTATATTCACTTACCCGAAAGATATGCAGCCACAAGGGTCTCTTCAAGTATCTGCCGACATCAAAGAAGAATTATTAATCGAACTTAACGAGCAACTCAAAGGCGTACCCTTAAACATTGAAAAGAGCACCATTTCCCATATAGAGCCTGCCAAATCACTCTTAAAAATAGTGAGCACAGATGGCAAAGCATACTTTGCCAAAAGAGTCATCGTTGCCATCGGCAGAAATGGCAACTACCGTAGGCTCAATGTCCCAGGCGAAGATTTACCGAAAGTGCAAAATCGTCTCTTTAATCCCAAGCAATACCAAGAAGAAAACCTCGCCATTATAGGCGGAGGTGATAGTGCCTGTGAAGCTGCCATTGCTTGTTCTCAAGCCGGAGCCAAAGTCACTCTGATTTACCGAGGCGCAGAGCTAAGCAGAGCCAAAAAGGAAAATTCCAATGAGGTACTTGAGCTTGCGCAAAGAGGTGATATAAAATTACAGCTAGGAACTCAAATTAAGAGCATTAGCAGCAATAGTGTTGAATTACTACAAAAGGATAAAGTTGAATCTTTGGAAAACTCAAAAGTTCTTGCCTTAATAGGAAGAGAAGCTCCTCTAGACTTTTTCAGGCGTTCCAAAGTCAAAATTCATGGTGAGACATCTGCCTTAAGCTTCAGCACCATGATCTTTTTTTTGCTATCCATGGCTTGTTTATACGGCTGGAAAAGTTTGGGTTGGGGCAGCAACTTAAGTTTCCTTCGCCCTTCAACTTGGCTTGCTTCTTTTGCGCCACACATGGAAGAGTCCAGCTCAATTATAAGCACTCTGCTCCGCTCAGCTCAAGGGCCATCATTCTGGGTGACTCTTCTCTACAGCTCTGTGGTTGTTATTTTCGGAGTATTACGAATAAAAAGAAGAAAAACGCCTTACGTAACTTTGCAAACCCTATGCTTAATGAGCATTCAAGTCCTGCCTCTTTTCATCCTCCCGGAAATCATATTACCTTGGTTAGGCCAGAATGATATGATTCCGAACCTCATTCGTACAGAGCTTTTTCCAGGTGATTCATGGTGGCGAGCTTATGGATTCATCTTAGCATGGCCTCTGATGGCATGGAATGTCTTCAGCTCTGAACCCATTTTAGGCTGGCTGATCATTTCTTTCGTGCAAACTTTTATCATTATCCCTTTGCTCGTTTGGCGTTGGGGAAAAGGAGCCTACTGCGGCTGGATTTGTTCTTGCGGCGCATTAGCGGAAACTCTCGGGGATGAACAACGCGAAAAAATGCCCCATGGCCCTTTCTGGAATAAAATGAATTTTGTTGGTCAGGCAGTATTACTCAGCGCTTTTATTATTTTACTCGTACATATTGGATTATGGATTTTTCCCTCCAACTCCTTGGCGCAAAAAACACAAAGTTTCCTACTCTTTTCTTATTGGAAATATTTTGTCGATTGGCTACTTGCTGGCGTTTTAGGTGTCGGTTTTTACTTCTGGTATTCGAGCCGAGTGTGGTGCCGATTTGCTTGTCCCCTTGCTGCTCTAATGCATATATATTCTCGTTTCAGTCGTTTTCGCATCTTGGCCGATGAGAAAAAATGCATATCTTGCAATGCCTGTACTAGTGTCTGCCACCAGGGCATCGACATCATGAATTTCGCCAGTAAAGGCAATCATATGGAGGACCCTCAATGCGTTCGCTGTTCAGCTTGTGTACAAATCTGTCCCACAGAAGTACTCAGTTTTGGCCGTGTCGATGATGAAGGAAAGGCTATCGAAGAAGTGGGAATTAAAGCTCGCTAAAAGTCCATGTTGAAGAGATCGTCTCAATGCTACAGGATCTTTTAAGTAGACAAAATAGCTATTAGAGCTATAATGGAACCATTCTCTTATGATTGAGGTTTCAAGATGGTAACAATGGCAGCAAAAGAAGCCAAAAACTCTTTTGGCGTTTTAATCGATGTCGCTCAAAGAGAACCTGTAACCGTAGAGAAAAAAGGAAGACCAGTTGCTGTTATGATCTCGAAGCATGACTTTGATGCAATGCAAACTGAGCTAGACGAATATCGCAGCATGAAGGAAACAGAATACCTTCTTAGTACCGCCAAAAACAAGGAAAGATTACTCGAATCAATAGAAGAAGCTAAAAAAGGGAACTTAAAAGAAATCGAATTAGAGGATTTATAATAGTTTGAGGGTTAGTTTTACAGCCAAAGGGTGGGAGGATTATGTCTATTGGCAGAAACAAGATAAAAAGACATTAAAGCGAATTAATCTATTAATTAATGATATCCACCGAAACCCTTTTGATGGCATAGGAAAGCCAGAGCCTTTAAAATACGAATTGTCGGATTTTTGGTCCAGAAGAATCAATGACTGCGACCGAATTGTGTACAGTATAACAAATGATGAAATTATTATTCATCAGTGCAGGTTTCATTATAAGTAACACCATTCCTAATAAGTCATTGCATTTCTTATAATACTAAACCCGATAAATTTCATCCTCTCTGTCTGAGAAAATTCTTTTTCTTTCCTCTTCGTCAATTTTCTGATCCTCTTTTTGCATTTTATTGCACATGGCACAGTAAACAATTGGTGCCGGCTCAATAGGGCCATGTTTTTCAGGCTCAAAACCACGACTCCAGCACACGGCATAAGGGTAATCACTACTTTGTTCTGCAGGCATTTGTGACAAAGACCGATCTGGTTTGGCCTTATAACCTTCTTCTATTAAAAGCGGAAGGTGATGAACAGGGCATTTATAATCATTTGACTTGGCAGTTGCCAAAAATGACGAATCGAAAAGCTCATGCGCTTTCTCTTCAAGCAAGTATTCTGAGAGGAGTCTTTTCATATGAATTGGCTAAAGCTTTAAAGTAATAATATGGGTTAATCTTAAAACTTCAAGGAAGAACTTTCAGCCTCTTCAATGATTTTTTTCATAATAGAACTGGCCACTGGGGGGCACCCTTTCACATAGACCCCTTTTTCACAATGCTCTCGAGTACAAACACCGATACAGACTGTTCCATCGGGAACATTAACATGACCTTTGCCAATGGCAAAGTTGATATCATCACCCTCTTTATAGTAATCGCCCAGTTCTTTTCCAAAACGCTTAAGAAATAAAAGCAATGTCGATTGGCAAGCACTACAAGATTGATCGTCAAGAATATTCACACCAGGAAAATCGATGGCTATATTTTCAGGTACGGGAGAAAAATGAACAATTGATTTTCTCCAATCCGCAGGACTTACTTCGCAATCCTCAATATTAATACTACCTAACCCCCTATCAGCAGACATACGTAGATGAGGAATGTCGACAGCACTGCAGCCCATAAGCTCACATGAGACAGCATCCACTGCCAGCACATCTGCACCAACAACAATAACTCCACATTCTTTAGCCTCTCCCGCACTTGGGCCCAAGCCCTCCATGCCTACTGTGCCATCAACGATCGTTAGGTGTGGCCGAAGAACCATGGCCATATCCACAATAGCCACGTTTAGAGATTTCTCATCAATGCCTTCTACGGGAGGTAGCATATGCAAATCTACTTTTGAACGGCGCCACAGACAACCTTTCATGTTTTTGAGCCCCAATGTAACACCCGTATGCATATGCATTTTCATTACTGGAATAGAGACTATTATATCGAAATCAAAAAGATCTGCACAGACCTTTAAGGTGTTAATGGCCTTGCCTTCGGGAATGGAAACCACTACGGGTTTACGCTTATCCATATCGATGAGAGGGCAATTCCTCTCTTCAGCTATTTCCGTAATACCCGCCTCTTTATAGGCTTCGAGAGTATTCACGCCTGCAATGGGACTTTCTCCGATTGACACGTCTGCACCAGCTTGGCGGAAAGCATCAATAGCCGCAGCAACAACTCGCGCATCCGTTATGATACCGGAACCCTGCTTAGCCAAACGACCAATATTGGGCTTGAGTAATACTTTTTTACCTTGAGCTGCTGAGAGATCTACAGCCTTCAGCGCCTCAAGGGTATCTTGATAGGGGTCCTTTCCCGCGACCACTTTGACCTTGGGAGCTTCACCTTCTTTCATAAAAGGGTTTTGGGTCAGATCGATGGGCTGAGAGCGCAGTTGCACAGCTAAGGCTTTCGCCTTAGGGTATGAACCCAGCACTTTGACATTGCCACATTTTTCCATTTCCGACAAAGCCTCTTTTATGTGTTCGTGCTGAGCATTTCCCTCAAAATCAACAAAAAAATGATATTTGCCCAAAGTTTCTTTGGTCGGTCTAGACATAATTGCGCCCAGGTTAATGCGTCTTTTTGAAAAAGCCTGCAAAATATCACTTAACATACCAGGACGATCTGTTCCTTCCACCACTACAATGGATGTTTGATAAGTGGATTGACTTAAGACTTCTCTCTCTTTACGCGAAACAACAATAAAGCGAGTTTGATTATGAGAGTAATCATTAACATTGTCAATAACAAAAGGAAAAGAGTAATTTTTCAGGCAGTGAACGGGAACGATGGCACCACATTCAAGGTCACCTTCCAGTACTTTTTCGAGAGACTCACCATTACTTTGCGTAGTCACCATAGCCCAGTCGTCATTATTTTCTAAAAACTCCGAACACTGCCCCTGAGTTACAAACTGAGCATACACCCGCTTGACTTCTTTTAGAGATGAGCCATTTGAAACAAAGGCAAATTCTATAGGTAGCAACAGCTCATCTACAATCTTCAGGTTGCCATGAAGCAAGAGATCGAGAACTGGCTGAACGTAACCGTCCACCATATTCTCAATGGGCAACACACCATAGTCGTAATCTTCTTCATTACCAACAGCTAAAAAAACTTTACGTATGCTAGGGTATAGTTTTATTTCAACTTCGTTATTCTGATTATTTTGAGCAATCCAAGCCTTTGCAGCTAATTCCGAAAAAGTCTGCTGAGGTCCTAAAGTGGCTACTTTTATCATTGTTGGATTTTTGATATACGCTATTTATTTTAGTGAAAAGATGAATTAGTGTTGAAATAAAGATGAAAACTCATCAAGAATCATATTTACAGCCTGGCGACCTTTTGTGTTTTCTAAATCCACAACCATATCAGCACTGTTTTCGTACCATGGCAAACGTCGATCGAGAACTTTTTCGTAATCACCCACTAAATCTGGGCGATTAGCATCGGGGCTCATTTTATTGATGAGGTATTCCTTGGATTGCCTGAGGTAAACAATATGGCAATTAGCAGAGAGAAGAGCAAATTTTCTTTGCGAGAAAGCTTCCTCGTCTCGACCTTGGCTCGCATCCGGGGCTTCAACTAAAATGCCACCTCCGCAGTCAATAATCACATCTTTCATGCCTACTAACTTTTCAAGAATATCATATTCCTGTTGGCGAAATGCTGGCCAAGAACTATTCTTTACCAGCTCAGCAATCGTAATACCTCCAGCCTCGTAGCTGACAAGGGTATCTGTGCTGAACACAGGCAAGTCACACCTTTTGCTTAATTTGCGAGAAATCTTTGATTTCCCAGCACCACGAGCACCAATAAAAGCTATTTTGTTCTTCATATTTATTAAAATGATATTTGCGAGCCATTATGTCGAGCCCCCAAGACTTAACACTGCAAGCCTAAAACATCATTTCGGTTAACAGCGACATCAGCTTCTCTGTCGGAATGCGAATAATAGCTGATTTCCAGTTCATAGAACATCTGAAGCAGCCATAGATAGAACTTCTCAAGCAGACATAGCTTGTTTTTCTCAAAACTGACCGCACCTAAATTCCAAGAAGTTAGGGCAAACACGGTAATTATGTAACTAATATTACAATATTTGCGCTTGTCAATCTATTTTTGGGCTAATAATTACATTTAACAACTTAGAAGCACTCATATGGAAACTTACAATCAAAAACTTCAAATAGCTTCTCTAGCTTCTAGCTCAAACATTAAGGAGTTTTTGCGTGATACCTTAAGGCCAATCCTCAATAGTTATTCCGAAATATTTTTCTTACAAAGTAAATTTGCCGGATTTTTAATTCTGCTTATCAGCTGCTTAAACCCTCATCTCGGAGGGGCCGGTTTCCTTGCTATTGTCTCAGCCTACCTTTTTGCGCTTTTTATGGGCTATCAGAAAGAGTTCATGCGTTCAGGGTATTACACTTACAACACCTTATTAGTCGGCATGTCCATAGGCAGTATTTTTTCTCTCTCAGCTCTCAGCGTGCCCTTCATTATGATTTCAGGTATTTTGACCTTTGTCATCACTGTGACCATGGCCAATGTTTTCTATCAGCTCTTCAAACTCCACATCCTTAGCATCCCTTTTGTTATTGTCAGTTCTCTTATTTACCTAGCAGCCTCCAGATTCTCGAATTTATACACTAATGACCTTTACATGCCTCAACCACTTATCCCCATAAGTGCAGAATACCTTCCGCAATGGCTAGCAGGTTTTCTGACCTCCCTGGGTTCTATTATATTTATGCCAGATATTCTTTCAGGTATACTTATTGCCCTCATGATAGGCTATTCCTCGCGCATACTCTTACTTCTAGCCTTTGGTGGCTTTATTTTAGGAACTCTAGTTCAGGGAAGTTTTACTGGTTCTTACGATAGTGCATTCCGAGATGTAGCATCCTTTAATTACATTCTCATAGCCATAGCTCTAGGCGGAGTTTTTAATATCCCCTGCATGCGCAGCCTCATCATTGCCTCTCTCGGAGTCGCCATGGCGACAGTACTTATTAAATCAACAGATGTTTTCTGGGCTCAATACAACATACCTGTATTTACCCTTCCATTCACAGTCATCACCCTTAGCATGAATTATGCCCTAGGCTTATTAGGCTATGAATACAGGCCAATCATTCATAAGGATACACCAGAGAAAACAACAGAATATTATTACACAGCTAAAACTCGCTATCCTGCAAGCACCACAATGCATTTACCCTTCTTGGATACCTGGACTGTCTGGCAGGGTTTTAACGGCACATGGACACACCAAGGCCTATGGAGTTATGCTTACGATTTTGTGCAAACAAAGGAACAAGGAAAAACGCACGCAAATGAAGGCAAGTTACTTAGTGATTATCATTGCTATCAAAAAGAAGTCTGTTCTCCTGTGCGCGGTTATGTGGTCTATACGATGGATCACTTCCCAGATAATTCCATCGGCATGGTTGATACGGTTAATAATTGGGGCAATTACATTATCATCCAAGATTTGCGTGGCTACTATGTCAGCCTTTGCCATCTTTCCCATAAAAATGTTTATGTCAAAGCTGGCGACTGGGTAGAACCTTATACCTGCATTGCTCTTTGTGGCAACTCAGGGTATTCTCCCCAGCCTCACCTACACATGCAGTACCAGACAACTGAATATATCGCCTCAGCCACAATTCCTTTTTGCTTTAGCGGTCTACTCAAAGACAGAGCTTACCATCACTTTGATACGCCACAAATTGATGCAAAAGTTTCACCTGCCTTTAGCCATGCCTTTTATCATCAAGTGACAAATTTTCTCCTCGATGAAGAACTTAAATTTAAAGTCACGCAAAAAGGCAGAATGGATCAAACAGTTACGCTCATTACAAAGATGGCCGTTGATGGGACCTTTTTTCTGGAACATAATGGGTCCCGACTCTACTTGGGGAAAACTGAATCGACCTTCTATTTCTATCACCTCGAAGGAAATGACTCCATACTCAGCATCATATACAAAGCTCTTCCAAGCATGCCCCTCAATTATGCTGAAAACTATTCATGGAAAGAGCACATTCCTCTTAGTTATATCACAAACTCATTAAAAAGGGATTTAGCTCAAATCAAGAGGATATTTACCCCCGAAAGCAGTCAGCATAACGCACAATACAAATATATCAACGACCATACCATTGAAGGAGAGATCCATTCTCCTCTTAGCCACGAATCCCTAAAAACCAGAGTTACTCTAGACCCTCATGTTAAATTTAAGGAAATCACAGTAGGTCAAACCACTTTAAGCGCTCACTATTCATCGGAGAATACATGAAAACTATACTCAGCACAGCCCTCATCTCACTTAGCCTCACAGGTAGCTCAATAGCCACCAGCACCAAAGCAAAACTTTTTTCTTCCACAAAAGTCTATTATGCTCAAAAAAACTTCTCTAGCGAAGATAAATCGGATCTGGATATCTATGGAATTTACGCTTTCTTAGGGTATGGAAATCACTCCATTGAATGTGAATATGATAAGGTTGATCGTTTGGATGATTACGACCAAGATGACACCTCATTTATTTACAATAATTACAGTCTCTCTAATTGGAAATTTAAAGGCGGCATTCATCTTTCCAATGAAAATGATGCAGATACAAGCATATATATTGCTGGGTTAAATTACACCCGCACCACAACCCACGGTTACGCTCTTTGGCATGCAGGAACGGACATTTACCTTGCTGAGGGTTCAGAGAATAGCTTCCAAGAGGACTTTATGCAAATAAGTCCATCCATTGGCAAGTACTTTGGCATGACCACCTCACCCAATTACCTTCACACAGGCCTCACCCTAAACTGGCAAAAATACAATGAAGCCATGGGCGGTGAAGACCAATACATGTGGGCAAATGTCAACTTGACTTTGATTGCCCCACGTTGGTCTCTAGGCGTGGAAGGTTCCTTAGGCGAAAGTTATAATTCCCTTAGCGGAGGTGGGCTAATCTTCAGTAACGATTACATAAAAAAGAAAGAGTCTTTGGGGGTCAAATTCAGTAAAAAGATTTCTAAAAATTTCGATCTTAGCCTCAAAGGTACAAAGACTGATTACGAAGACGCCTTGAATGAAGAAGATGATTACACGCTCATAAGTGCCACCCTGGGATACACCTTTTAGAGGTTAATGTTATGAATGCCATCAAGTCCACCCTCCTGTACCCAAGCATCTTAGTTTTTTCACTTGTCTATTTCTCTACTCATAGTATGGCTGAAATG
>JADGBV010000079.1 GCA_015231345.1 Planctomycetota bacterium | reverse complement strand
GCCCGGAAGGCCAAGAATTTCTTCACGCCTGAAAGGCGCAGCTTAACTTGCTGCCGAAGTTACGGACAAGGCCCAAATATTCACACAGAGGGTTTTCTAATTGGTCCTCTGGTAAGCCAGACAAAAATCAATGGCTAGCCATTGATCTCCGTAGTACCATGAATCTCAGTGCCATTGGCACAAAAGGGAGGTATGATGATTCAAAACAATATGTTACAGAATATGAAGTATTCTATAGCAGGGATAATCAGAAATGGATGCAAGCCTCGGGTGAAAACGGTACTATTTTTATTGGAAATTATGATGAGCAAACAGAAGTTAGAAATGAATTTAATCGTCCCATCAGGTGTAGGTATGTGAAAATCAAACCTTTGGAATGGGTAGAGTATATAACAATGAGGGTTGAATTGTATAAATGAAACCATGGTATTTCTTTGCCGGATATTTTGCCCAACGAGTTCGTTAGAGATGATTTTAATGCATATTTTACCACGTTGGACCAGGCCTTTAACTCTTACGCTATCCATCATTAACGAAAATGGATGCTTATCCGACGAAATCGTGCCAAAGAAAGTCTTGAATCTTAGGAATAAATATATACCATATAAGGTATCCTATTGAACTTTCTTTAAGCAAATGCGTCTAAAAACCCTAGGCATCATTTTTTTGATATTACTCACCACCGTTCAGGCAGCTGAGCGACGCCCAAATATCGTTTTTATCATGTCAGATGATCAAGATTGGCGTCATTTTGGTTTTATGGGGGGTGATGTGCACACTCCAAACCTGGATAAAATGGTTGAAAACGGCATATGGCTCACAGACTTTAACGTGACCTCAACTGTCTGTTCTCCTTCGCGCTACAGTTTTCTCACTGGTCGTTATGCTGGCCGTTGTGAAGGGGGCTACTTCACCCAGCTGCACCCAAAGGGCACGCCAACGCAAGTAGAAAACGTTTGTGAGCTGGAAGCTGACAAGTGGAATCTGGCTAAAGTTCTACAGCACAATGGCTATAGAACGGGATTTGTTGGGAAATCGCACCTGGTTCAGCATGATTGGCTATATAGGGAAAAATGGAAAAAATACGGGTTTAAGGAATATTCCTTTGACGATGACCCCAAAGACCCAAAAATTACAGCTAAAATGAAGTTCAATCATAAGAAATGGTGTGATGAAATTGCGAAATATGGATTTGATTTTGTGGACGGAATCTATGCCGCTAATACAAGAGAGTTATGGAATGATTCACTGGATGTTCATAACCTAGATTGGTCTGTGAGCAAAGCTTTCAAGTTTTTAGAGGAATCTAAGGAAGAACCTTTTTTTCTGTATTTTGCCACCACTCTTCAGCATGGTCCCGATCCGTGCGATAGTAAAAACTCAGTGAATGCAGACCCTCGCATGTCGGGAGAAGGTTACTTGCCCGAGCAGCTAGATGTTCTTCCCTCAAGAGAGAATGTCAGAAAGCGCAACCGAAAAGCAGGGAAATCAGCAGATAAAGATTGTTTTCTTTGGCTCGACGATGGAGTGGGAGCCATTCTAGGTAAACTGAAGGAGCTTGGCTTAGAGGAGAATACTCTCGTTATTTTTACTCCGGATCATGGTTACTACCGTTACTGCAAATCAACCTTGCACGATTATGGAATGCGCGTGCCGATGTTGATGCAGTGGAAGGGCAAAATAAAACCCGGACTTAAGTACGATGGCCTATCTGCAAATATAGACATTGTACCGACTCTCCTCGATATAGCTGGTGTTAAAGCACCAAGAGATTACCCCATGGACGGTGTTAGTCTGAAATCTGCCCTTATGGGGGATTCTAAGCCTGTGAGAGAAATGCTTTTTTCTGAAATGGGGTATTCCCGTGCTGTAAAAAGCAAGGATTGGAAATATATTGCAGTGAGGTACCCTAAAAAAATTCAAAGGCGAATTGATGCTGGAGGAATGTTTGCTGCCTTCGAAGGCAATCCTGCTATTGACCGCCCCTATTTAACACGAAACGCTCACCTTGGTCATAATTCATCACAGCAGAATCCACATTATTTTGATTCAGATCAGCTCTATAATCTTAAAAGAGATCGAGCTGAGGACGATAATGTCTTTAATAGTAACCCCGAAGTTGCCAAAGTCATGCAAAGGGCTCTTGAAGAGGAACTATGCAAATTTCCTAATCGCCCCTTCGGCGAATTTAACAGAGGGCACAATAAAATCCGGCCCAGCAAAATAGTAAAGGAGTCTATGGCTATTGTTCGTGACTCCAGCGACGAGGCTCAAATGAGTCAGGTTCAAATCAAAAAGAAGAGTGCTTGGACTTCCAAGCGGCGTGAAGGTCATCCCACTTATTTTTATTTTAAGGTGAAAGACCCAGAGTTGAGAAAAGGCTCTTTTTCGATGGTTGATCTAGAGATTGAATACCTCAATGTGGGCAACACTGAGGTTATCCTTCAGTATGATTCTGAAAAGTCTGGGTTTGCAGAAGCCGATCGGTTTTGGGTTGGTGATAATGGAGAATGGTCATCTGTCACTATCGAATGTGATAATGCTCGATTTTCAGGAAAAACCAACGGAGGTGATTTTCGCTTAATGTATATTGCACCAAACACCAATCCGGTGATCTCAAAAATAAAGATCAAGCAAGTTCAGTAAAATATCAGTTTAGGCGTTCAGCTTAAATCAATCCCTGTTCAGTCAGATTGATTTCGTCATTGAACCCATGTTTTTCTGCAGCTAAAAGAACTTCAGGCAAATGGGGGCAGGCAAGCTAAGGGCGTGCCCTGTATGACTGAGTTGACCTGTTTGCTGGTTAATGCGGAAAGACTGGACGTCGTTGCTGCGACGATTGGCAACGAGCAGGAAGTTACCGTCGGGGCTTATGGCGAAGTTGCGGGGCCAGTTACCACGGGTTGATTCGTGACCGATTAATGAGAGTGAGCCGTCATTTTGATTGATCCTGAATATAGCTATGCTATTATTGCCGCGGTTGGAGCCATACAGGAATTGACCGTTGGGGTGAACATGGATATCGGCGCAATTATTATATTCTGTCCAGCCCTCAGGTTTGGTGCTGATGGTTTTCTTGGCGCTGAGTTTTCCTTCGCCTTCATATAGGAAATGAGTGATCGTGGATGTCAGTTCATTGATGCCGTAGGCAAAACGCTTATTGGGGCTAAAGGTAAAATGCCTAGGGCCTGAACCCGGAGGTGCCTGAATCGAAGAAGGTTGAGATGGAGTGAGCTTTTCATGATTTTCATCAAAAGCATAAATCAGAATACGATCTAAGCCTAAATCAGAAACAAATACATGTCCACCTTCGGGGCTCATGACAACATTGTGAGCGTGTGGGCCGTGTTGCCTTTTGGAGAGCTTTGGAGGTTCGAATGAACTATGGCTGTGATGACGCGCTGGACTTATGAGCTTTCCGGATTCATCCACGCTGATGACCGACGTATCTCCGCTACCGTAGTTGGCTACCACCACTGCCTTATTGGATTTTGAGACTTCAATGTGGCAGGGGCCTTTGCCTGTGCTGGAAACCTCACTGAGGAAGGTGAGTTGACCATTTTTTTCGATCTTATAAGAACGGACTTTGTTGTTGGCGCAAACACAATAGAGGTACTTTTTCTCAGGACTGAAGGTTAGAAAACCCGGTGACTTAACGTCCTTTTGGTTTCCAGCTTGAATTAGCTCACCGGTTTTTGTGTCTAACTTGATAGCAAAAAGCCCTTCCGGACTACTGGTTCCCACATAAATCAAAGCTTGTTTTGAGGCGCAGCCTGACAATAAGCAACAAACTAAAATGGAAAAAAAGAGTATATGTTTCTTCATAGGGATATAGGCTGATTGAATGATTGGGAAGTTGTTGATTTTATGAGTAAGAGTCAGAAATTAGTGTTCAAATATTTGTTCAGCACATCTTTGAGAGCGTTGATAGAAAGAGGCTTACTAAGATAACCATCTAGTGCCTCTTTCGTATCATTAGAAATGACATCTTGATGAGTGCTCCCTGATACAGCGATGATGAGGGGAGAAGGTTTATGTTTTTGTCGAATATGATCTGCCAGAGTATAACCATCCATATTGTCCATTGTACAGTCAGTGAATACGAGATCAATTGTTTCATTTTCTAGTATTTCAAGTGCTTCAATTCCACTCTGAGCGACAAATGTGGATAGCCCCAGATTACCTAGCATCTGCTCAAAAACGATTCGATTTACTGGCTCATCATCCACAATGAGAATACGTATTTTTAACAAGGAGACTTCTTCTGCAGGTGCAATATTTTCCTCATTCGATGCGGAGGACTGCTTTTGCTCCTCTAATACTTCTTCCTTTAACACCTTTTTGCCTGAAACCTCTTCGTCCAAGACTTGTGAGAGAGTGATGGGCACTTTGACAGTAAAGTTTGTGCCCTCACCAAATTGACTCTCTAACTCAATAGTCCCTCCTAGGAGCTCAACCATTTTTTTAACAATAGTCAGCCCTAGCCCTGCACCTTTTTGTTTTCGCTCATCATCTGAATGTGTTTGCCTATAGGGTTCAAAGATTCTCTCTTGCATGTCAAGAGGGATTCCACGACCATTATCTTTTACTCCCAAAATAAGTATAGAGTTATCATCTGATATCGTTTCTATGTGTGCCGATATACGAACTATTCCTTTTGGCGTATATTTTACTGCGTTAGATATCAAATTTGACAATACTTGCTTGAGGCGATATGAGTCTGATACCGGATATGCAGGAGAATCTGTGTTGACATGAACTTCCAAAGTGAGGTCATTGTTCATTTGAGGAACAATGAAATGACTCTGCAAGTCTTCTAGTAACAGGTGTAGATCAAATGGTTGAGCTACATATTCTAGTTTACCTGACTCTAAACGAGAATAGTCAAGCACTTCTTCTAGGAGCTCATGAAAGAGGTTTCCTGAGCTCTGTAATGCGTTTATTAATTTTTGTTGTTTATCGTCCAGGGAAGATTGGGAAAGAAGTTGGGTTATTCCCATGATAGCATTTAGGGAGTTTCTCATGTCATGAGATATGCTAGCAACGAGCATGCTCTTAAAGGAGCTGAGACGCTCAAGCTCTTTATGAGATAGCTCCAAATCATTCATCGTCTTATTCAATAATGCATTTTTTCTTTGTATTTCGCGAGATAGAGTGTTTAACTCATTGCTTTGCGTGATGAAGTTTTTATGCACTTGAATATTTTCTTCATTCGGAAATTCTCCAAACGCAATGATAGCAGATTCTTCCTCGTAAAAATAAAAATAAAAGGATTCGGGGATCCCTTCAGCAGTGTCTACACTTGTGAAAACTCTTTCTTTCTGTTTGATCGCATGATGTACGTTAAGGTATTCAACTCCAATGAAAATTGATGAGATAGCGCGACCACAAATATTATTGCCAAAGATACGGTGGGCATATTGATTTGCCTTCGATACGGTCATGTCATTTTTTTCTATCTCAAAATAAATGACTTCAGATCTATTTTCTATATGATTCGCGATACTTTGAGAGTAGGGAGGCATTATGAAGCCTGTGATTCAAGATATTCTTGAAGAGCCCCTATGCTTTTCATATGCACAACAGACGGTCGGTCATGGAGCATATTTTGAGAGCCTCCTTTCAGAGCCTGTCCACCAACGATAATGTCGAGAGGCTTATCACTTTCCAGTAATTCATCGAGCGTAGAAAGGAATGTGGAAGCGTTGAAGAAGATATTGAAAGAAAGTGCCACTACTGAAGGTTGGTGGCTTTCCACCATATCAATTAGATCTCTTTTTGGGGTATTGGCGCCGAGAAATAAAGCATCCCAGCCATGCAAAGTAAAAATATCAGCAACCATTCGTGCTCCAATTTGATGAAGTTCGTTTTCGGTGCAGGAGACAAGTGCTTTTTTGCCGTTTAAGTCTGCTGTAAATATGTGTGGGCCTAGCATATTCATCATATGTTCAGTTGTCGCAGTTGCCAGATGTTCAACAGCTACTGAAATTTTATTATGTTCCCACATTTCCCCCACCTCTTTCAGCGAGGGGGTGAACCAGTCTTCATATATTCGTAGAATAGGCCAGCCTTCATCGAGTAGATGCTGGATAGTCTGGAAGCACTTGCGGCTACTGCCTTGGAGTAGGCTCTTTTGGTAATCAGCATATATGTTTTCAAGCATATTATCTAATGAGCGGGAGTAGTCGTTTCACTTTCTGATAATGATTTGTCTGAGAGTAGAGAAAATGCTGGCTGGTTGGTGATCATCCAGTGATAAAAAGGGTATATTTCATCGTAGGCTTCTGGGGAAAGGTGACTTTTCAGCACTTCAACCCAGGTATCTAGTTGTGCTGGCCAGTAGCTTAATTGGAAGCCATGAGAACGATATGCCCTAAAAACCCAAAGAACTGTTTCGACCAACACTTCTGGGTCATATGCAGCAAAAAGAGAAACGAAAAACCGAGCATGATTTCTATGGTTATCCTGCATCATCTCCTTATTTGAAGAGCCTATGAGAGAATCGAGATCATCTCTATTGAGCATGATCTGATTGATCTTGGCGCTCAGTGCCTCATGCTTGGTGGTGTACTCTGAAGCGACGCCCGTTTTAGGGGTACACAATTTTCCTGCAGAAATAATAAGATCTTCTTTTGTCATTACCATGGCTAAAATAGTGAGACTTAAGCTATGATAAGCACGAAGTGAAAATTCCAATGCTTGTGTTCTAATTTTGCAGGGCAATCGCATCAAATCTATAGGACTTCCTTCGCCAAAATCTAATTGGCTGATTTTCAATATTTTAGACACAGAGGGCACAGAGAACACTGAGCTTTTCTCTGAGGCCTCTGTGCGCTCTGTGGCTTATTTTTCAATGACTTATGATTTTGATGCGTTAGCCCTGTCTAATTATGTGCTTGTGCGGAAATGACCTGAAAATGGCCTTATTTGGCCTGAATCATGCTGTCCACCAGTCGAAAAACCTTGTCTTTGCTTGTCGAATTGTTCCCAGCTTCGTCGAACGCCTTAATCTGAACTTTTAAGTCTTGATGGCTCGGTGTGCCATACAAGATCAGACTATGCTTTTTAGCCTGCCCTTTCTTTTGGCCATTAACCCAGACTTCGTAGTAGGCAACGCTGTGGTCATCAATGGATGGCTGCCAGCTGCATTTTACCTGCTTCAACTTAAGATAAGAAAGCTCAATGCCTTTTGGTGGAGTGGGGGCCATTTCAGCTACATCGCGAATGCCAAGGTCATAAACCCTGACATAGTCAATTTGCATATTCACTCCGCCAGGGCGATTGAAAAGACTATCGTCAATTCCTTTGACACCACCCCAGCTTCCCCCGAATGCAATATTGAGGATTAAATAGAAATCCTGTGAATATGGCCATTTGGTCCAGCCTTTATATTCTCTGTGTATGGTGAAGTAGTGACGGTCATTCATGTAGTACTCCAATCGATCCGGATACCATTCCAGGGCGTAGACATTGAACTCTTGAGTTACTCCCTGGTGCTTTATTTTCTTTGACTTTTGAGTTTTTTCTTTGAAATAATAATCCAAGCAATGGGCCGTTCCGTGTATCATATCCTTTTGATAGCCGACATACTCCATAATGTCGATTTCGCCACTCTTTGGCCACCCGCCATAGATGGAATGGGTGGGCATCATCCAGATGGCTGGCCAAGTTCCCCGTCCACCGGGCAGTTTGGCTCGCACTTCAACACGCACGTACTTAAAGTCTCCCTTGCCTTTGCTGATTAGCCGAGCCGATGTGTATTCATTGTCTTTTTTAAGGCAGCGTAGAGTCAAAATGCCCTCCGCCATCGAGGCATTTTCCTCTAGATTGGTGTAACGCTGAAGCTCTTGATTAACAGCCCCGGCTTTCATGATTTGATAATCCCATTTATCAGCTGCGGGCTTTCCTTCGCCATCAAATTCATCGTGAAAAACCAGGTTCAAATCCCCTTCAGGGCGTTTGTGTACTTGTTTAAAGGCAGAAAAGTCTTCTGCGTAAGCAAATGTTCTTGCTGGAATAAGGTGTAGTCCCAAACAGACGAAAACTTTTACTAGGCAAATAGTGTTAATGCTCAAGGTTAGCCTCCAAAAATCTTAACAAAAATATACTATAACGCCACCTGTCGCTTAGAGTCTGGCGACGCTTACTCAATAATGTGACCAGCTTGATACAAAGATTGAATTTGCTCTTCGTTCAAGCATGTGTCGTAAAAACGAAGATTGTTTCTGAATATCACCATTGCTCTTGTGGGGCAAAAACGAATTCCAGCTTATTATGGACCTTATCCTGCAAGTCGGTTATAAATTCCAAACTGACGTGCCCATCAAGGAAGGCAGCTGTTACTGCAGCGTCCTCGTCGTGAACTGTCCATGGGCTTGCTGCCCAGGAAGAACCTCCAGATAGTGTCTTTATATATAATTGAGGAAAATTACTGTTTTTTCCTGATCTTTTGCCATCTATATATAACAAGAAATCATTAGGGCTGGGAGCTTGATTGAGATGTAGAAATCTCTCTTCGTCAATGGTCCCTGCATCTTTTTTAGAGACACAATTTCCAATCTTATTACGACTTAAGCCAAACATATTAATGGAATACGTTTTCTTATTGAGGTAATCCAAGGAATCTTGTTGATCCCAACTAGTTGTAGGGCAGGAATAGCTCTTTAAATCATTCATATCCAATAAGCCGTCCTCATACAGGCGCAATCCATAATGCTCCCATTTATTAGTCACAGGACCTTTAACGTACACCGTTGCCAAAGTGTTGTCGTGGTTCGATATATATTCATCGGTAATATAGATCATCTTTTTTAAATTGTTCAAGCAAAGTATTGCATTTGCCTGTCCATGAAATTTTACTAGAGAGGTGGACATTAGGCTTGCCAGCAGGAATATCATGGACGTCATCACCAGCAACTCTATTAATGAAAAAAGCTCCTTCTGGTGATGATCAATGCGGTTTCGGAAGAACAAAGAAGAATTTACATTCATACTTTCTTAATTCTTCTGACTGCCAGTGCCAAAAAACATTTCACCGAGAGTTTTCTTCATCTGGTCGCGCTGCTTCTGGTACTCAGGATGATTAGCTAAATTTCGTGTCTCCATGGGATCCTCTTGATAATCGTAAAGCTCAAAGGACTTGGTTGTTCCTGTTACTCTGCCCTTTTTAGGGTTGGCTGCCATCCACTGCGTCAGTCGGTAACGTTCGTTACGAATGGAGTGTCCCATCAAAGGAACGTCTGCATACTTTGGGTATTGGCTTCGAGCCGCAGGTTTCAAGGGTTGATTGGGATGCTCAAAGAGAGGGCTCAAACTCATCCCATCGAGACCTGGGGGGATGTCCAGTCCAGATAAGTCGCATAAGGTGGGGAAGACATCCAGAAACTCTGTGGGTTGAGAGGTTGCCACACCTTTTGGCACTCCATAACCAGATAATATTAATGGTGATCGTGTCGCTTGTTCAAAATTGGAATGCTTGCAGAACATTCCGTGGTCGCCCAGATGCCAACCATGATCTCCCCACAGGCAAATAATCGTATTGTCTTTGATTCCTAATTCTTCTAATTGTTTAACCAAGCGGCCAATTTGGGCATCCACATAAGAAACGCAAGCATAATAACCATGGCGTAGCTCAAGCTTTTTATCTTCGCTAATGGCTTCTTTTTTGGGAATATCCGAGTATTGTCTTAGTTCTCCTGAGTTATGATAGGCATATTCAGGGCTATCGCTGGCCCGCTTTCTAAAGGGGTGTTGGCCAATGGTGTCTCGATCGTAGTAGTCCCAATATTTCTTGGGAGCCGTAAAGGGAAGGTGAGGGCGGATGTATCCCACTGCAAAGAAAAAAGGCTGTTTCTTTTTCGATAGGTTTTGTAAGTGATTGATGGCTTTACTAGTCATATCTCCATCGCCATAGGCGTCGTCGGGAACATCTTCGCACTCTGTTGAGGGCTTGTAACCATGTTTGGCCAAAAGAGCGCTGGAATTTTGCTTTTTACTCCACAAGCCCTTGGTTTTTAGTTCAGCTATCTTATCCACGGCCTCTTGACTTGTATAGCCTCCTAGCGCTTTTTTTCCTCCCGCCCAAGTTAGTGGAGTGCTCCATGAAATTCGATCTTGAGGTCCCCAGCCGTCACAACAGCGACCATCAAAGACCTTGCCCATGCCTTGTGTGTAGTAACCTTTTTGCTTAAAGTACTGGGGTAAGGTTAATACGTCCTTGTTGGTCTGACGCATTTTATCACCGAAATTCCAAACCTTGCTGTTGTTGGGTAGTAGGCCTGTTAGTAAGCTGGCTCGTGAAGGGCCGCAAACCGCTTGCTGGCAATGATTGTTCGAGTAGATCATACCTTGGCTTGCTAAACGGTCCATATGAGGAGTGATGGCTAGGGTATCCCCAAAGCAGCCCATTGTTGGCTTGAGATCATCGACTATGATCATTAGCACATTTGGCTTTTGAGCAGCTTCCAGGTTTCCTATGAATATCAGGGTGAGGAGTGTAGTAAATGACTTTAATAAAGCGATGCTTTTCTGCATATCATATTCCATATGGCGACCAATCTCGAAATAAGTAAGGAATAATAACCTGAGTCACTCTCAGATAACGAATACTAGTCTAGATAATCTAGTGTGTATAAATTGTAAATATTCAGCCATATATGGGGCTACTATGCCATTAACTGACTATTTAGCATGAGCCCCTTCAAATGCAAAAATAGTGTTCGGTAAATAATGAAGCATGATGACTCCCTAACAGCTGCCCCCAATTATATCAAGCGGCCTAGGAGATGTCAAGAAAAAAGCCTTAAGCCAGGTGCAGAAAGAAAACCTTACTTGCGCGTAGAATTTCTTTCTATGAGGACTGGATTTACCAAGGTGTTCGAAGTCATGGGGTCTGAAGTCTCGACACTTAACGCAAGACTTTCTATGGCCGCTCTCGCCATGTTTAGGGTCGAAATCCCAATAGTTGTTAAAGAAGGCTCAATAAGAGAGGCTATTCTCGAATTATCATACCCTACTACAGCGACTTCCTTAGGAATGGAAACCCCTGATTGCGTGAGCTTTTGGATGGCACCTGCTGCCATTTCATCATTCAAACAAAAAATAGCACTGGCCCCCTTTTGGTTGTTCAAGACTTCCTCTGCACAGGCATAACCCGTATAAGACTTGAAGTTTCCATGGTAGATCTGCAGTTCAACCTTTACTCCACTGGCATCAATGGCTCTTTTGAAGCCTGTAATTCGATCAGCTGAACACTGTTGGCCTCCTTCTATAATGGCGATATCTCTGTGCCCTTTCTGAATCAAAAGATCTCCAGCTAGGTAGCCTCCCTGAATATTATCGATATTGATGCAAGAGACTCGGTTGATGGTTCTTTGCGAGTCGATATGTATCATGGAAAAATGTGAAGCCAAAAAACTCATCTGCTCATCCTCCATGGGGCCGATAACCAGTAGCCCAAATAAATCATAGTCTGAAAAATCCTGCCACTCTTTAGAGTCTGGTCCGGAGTTGCTTAAACTTAGGAGTTGAATATGATATTTGAGTTGAGAGGCTTGTTGGCGAAGAGCTCCTATAAGGTCCAGGTGATGATAACCAAGGTCCTCAAATGAGAATAAAGTGGAAATAATACCAATAGTTTTGTTTCTTGCCTGAGCTTTAGGCTCCCTAGAAACTTTGGGCGAACCCACGTAGGTGCCTTTGGCAGGAATAGAGTAAATCAGCTTGCTTTTCTCTAATTCCTTTAGAGCCTTTCTTGCGGTTAAACGGTTGATTCCGTAGACTTTAGACAGTTCATCATATGAAGGTATTTTATCACCCTTTTTCAGGGTTTGGTTAAGAATATCTTCTTTGAGCATCCCAGCAAGAAGCTTTGCCTTTCCTCTAGCTGAACTATTTAACTCAATAATGCGATCATTCATTATAGAAACTAGTATATGTATATAGAAATGAAGTCAAATGCCCACATCAGCACAGCTCATTGTGTTTGCGGGGATTTTTATCATTTTCAAATAACTTCTTGCCAAGAAGAAAAAAATCGCTAGCATATAAACTAGATTAGATAATTGATTCGTTTCTCGTTTTTGGCTTAGAAAGATCCTTATGAAAAAAATAGGCCTTGTCCGTAACTTCGGCAGCAAGTTAAGCTGCGCCTTTCAGGCGTGAAGAAATTCTTGGCCTTCCGGGCATTG
>JADGBV010000078.1 GCA_015231345.1 Planctomycetota bacterium | reverse complement strand
TTCGCCTTCATTATCACTCATGATTTTCTTTTTCTGAAATTGCAGTTTGCCATCTTTGCCGATTTTCATTTGAGAATTGGAGTTGCGACTTTGCTGCTGCTGACTTTGATTTTCAATTTGTTGGAAAACTTGCTGGAGGCGTAGCCATATTTTATGCGCGGAGTTCATGTCCCACTGGGCTTGAAAAAGATTATGCTTGAGTGAGCCTAGGGCATTTGTGCCATAACTGGCACCTTGGTCGGCCATACGGAATATGGAAGGGCTATTGATTAAAGATTCGAATGATTCACGAAAATCTTTGCTAAAAGCATGACCAAGATCGGAAATTTTGCTTTGTTCTACTTTCACTTCTTGTAAATCTTCAGGCTGATTGGATTTGATTCTTTGTTCATGGCTCTTGAGGGAATCTAATAAAGAGCGGTAAAAAACCAGGTCGCCGCCTTTAAGACTGCCCTTTTCCTTAAGACTATTGGCGCTAGGCAGGTTTTGTATAAGGGCATGGCGGCCTTCAGATATAGTTGTAAGGTTGTTTTTTATGCTATTTAACTCTTGGCCTTGAGACTCCAGATTCTTGCTATTGTTAAGTTTATCGAGGATTTTGCTTGCTGGTGCACTGTTATTGTTGATAAAAGCTTCACGAAAACTTTTAAGCATATTTTGGTAAGCTGTATAGGCTTTGTTTGCAATGATTTTTTTGTTGAAAGTTTTAATATGCTGCTTTAAGGTTGAGCTCATTCCTTCTGGAGACTTTTCTTGAGTAATCTTAAGGTTACTTTGCTGCCTTGCTTCAAGTTCATCGAGCATGGCTTTAAGTTCTCTGAATTTTTCGCTAAGGGCATCGTTACCCATAGAAGATCCACCATTCTCCTGCATCATTTCAGATAGTTCTTCCATGCTCTCGCTGGCTTTTTGGTTATCCCCCATGGCAGAGGCTATTTGAGCTTGTTCTAGTTTATTGAGCATTTCTTTTTGCATTTGCTGAGACATGTCCGATTCGCTTAAGTGCTCTTGGAGTTTATCGAATAAGTCACTCATTTCCTCCCAATCTAACTTCTCCCCAGAAAAGGCTTTCTTGGCCAATTCATTAAATTTCTCCACAAACTTGGCGGCTTCGATGGTGTGTAAAATAGATTTGAGTATGGATTCAAGGTTATTGAGTTTTTGGGCTTGGCTGGAGAGCTCATTGCCTTCTTTGGCCTGCATAAAATTTGGGTCTTTACCACTCTCCCATAGCCTATTAATGTAATCAAGGCGAGATTTCATGGATTTCATATTTTGCGTTGCATAAGGAGGTAGCACAGGGTTATCCATAATGCTTTCATGTAGCTCTTCCATGGCTTGCTTCATTTCTTCATGAACCCCTTTCGCATCGCTTAATTGCTTGCTGCGTTTTTGAGCTTTTTCGCGAAGATTATTGAGCTTGGCTAGAGCTTTTTCGGTTTGTTCTTTGACTCCTGGGTAATACCAGGTGATGGCTTCGGTTTCGCCGAACTTGGGGCCATTAATGCTATCTAGGTCATAAGCGCGAACTTGTAGGTGGACGTTTCCTCCTTCAAGATTGATATGATCTAGTGGGTCAAACTCCCATTTATAAGAAAAGCTTTTTTTGCCTTCAGGTGAACCTGCATATTCAAGTTCTTCACCATTAACTGTAATAAAAGCATCCCCTAGGGATAAATCATCGGAAGCCTTGTAAGCAAAAAGGGTTTTCTTCCAATCATACTTTTCTCTGGTCGCATAAAGCCATTTGGCTTCAGGGACTTTGTCTTCCAGTAATTCTAAGTTCCAGGACTTTTTAGAGGCCTCTTCACTGGCACTAAATACCAATTCGGTTTTTTTGAGAATGCGAATTTCGTAGTGTCGGTAGCCTTTATGTTGCCTGGCTAAATAGCGATTTCCTTGGGTATCACTCAGTTTGTTGAGAGGAGAGTCATCATTGACGGACATTTTTAAAAGGGTTCCGGGGAAAACTTTCAAGCGCTTTTCAAAGGGGTGGACTTCGCGGCTTTCCAAGTTTAAGTAGTCTGGAGGCACGAGAGTTATATGCAGAGGTTCGCTCTGAGGTGAGGCAAAATGCAAGCGATCTAGAGCGAGAGGCAGGAGGAGTAATAAGAAAAAGAATAAAAATTCGTATTTCGCACTGAATAAAACTTTGCTTAATGGATAAGAAGCCATGGGCTTTTCAGAAAGCTGCACGGCCGCAAGTTCGGCCAACTCTGCATTGGGGAGATGTCCTTTTTGCAGTAAAAGGTCTCTGGATATACGGGCGCCGGCTTGTTCATTGGAGCTACCGATGTCAATTTCCTGCCATAGACGTGGCAAATTCCAATGATTGCGAAAACGAAGTAAACTGAATAAAAGCCATAAGGCAAGGCAAATAGGCAAGGTCATGGCATAGCGAAAGCCAAAAAATTCGGCATAGCCGTATAAGATGACTCCTGTCAATGTGCCGAAAAGACACACTTCTAAAAGAAAATTAATGACATGGCACAGAATCATCTTGCTGTGCCATTTGCGGATGCTCATGGGAAAAACTTGACCTTTTTTACTTTTAAGCGCTGGCATTCTAATGGCAAACAAGAAGATGCAGGCTTTATTCAGGCATTGAATTTCTTGAATTACAGTATTATCATTCCCGTCTTAAAATTGGAGGGCAATCCCTACCTAGAAGACTTGCTGCGTAATCTTGGTCAGCAAAGCATAAAACCTGAAATTGTTCATTTGGTCGTGGGGGATAAACGACAAGGACGAGCCATAAATTACGGTGTTTCTCAGGCCAAAAGTGAATATATAGCAACCCTAGATGACGATTCCTTTATTGATGATCCAGATCTTTTTAAGAAATTACTCGAGGAAATGGCTGAGGATGATCAAATAGGCATGGCGGGAGCAGCTTGTGAAATTCCACCATGGGCGACTCCTTTTCAGAAGAAAGCTATGGAGGAAATTGAGCGACGCTCTTTTCCTACGCAAAAGAAAACCATCGATTCCGATATGGTCCAGCACCCATGCCTCATTATGCCCCGAGCTTTCTTCGAAGAAATAGGTGGCGAAGACGAAGAACTCATACGAGGTTTAGATCCAGTATTACGCAAAAAAGTTCGTGATGCCGGAAAAAGAGTTGTTATTGTAGCCAATACATGGGTGTATCATTTGCTGCCTCCAGGATGGGCCTCGCTTGTGAAAATGTATTACCGCAACGGCAAAGGCTCGGGCTATGCCCAGCGTCATTTCCCCGAACGTGTTTTGGAGCTAAGCGATGGCTATGATGGAGGCTCATTTGTGGAGAAGCATTCCTTCTTTTATCGGCTTAGCCGACGATTGATTAAGCTTATGAGCTCTCTTGTGCAAGGGAAATGGCTGAAGATCAGCACGGATTTAGCTTATGGAGCTGGAGTATTACGTGAGAAATGTGCCCCAGCTAAAATGCAGAATATTCCTACGCGAGAGGGTGTAGAGAGCAGTCCTTGGACTGGCTGGGATTTTGAGGTGAAGGTTCATCAAGTAAAACTCAAAGCCTAAGCCGTGAAGATTTATAAAGTGAAATTCAAAGCCTAAGCCGTGAATATTATTAGCAGTCCTTATACGGAAGATCTTCTCGTGCAGTGGTTACAAACGCTGGATCAGAATAGTGATCTTTTTCATGAAGACGTGACTATTGTGCAAAGCCAAGGCATGAGACGCTACCTGCAACTGGAAGCTTCTCAAGCTAACGGGATTAGCGCTGGACTTAGTATGCCCTTTCCCAGAACCTTTATTGGCGAGCTTTTAAAAAATTGCGGCTTAATAGCTGAGGAGAATCATCTCGAGCGCAGCACTCTTGCCTGGCGTATTTATGATTTGCTGCCTGAATTCTCTTTAAAATTCCCTACTCTCAAAAGGTATATTCATGGGGAGGAGTCACAAAAGAAACTTAGAACCTATCAAATGGCTACGGCTCTGGCAGATATGCTGGATAACTACATGCTTTTCCGCCTTGAATGGGTTATGGCTTGGGGGCGAGGTGAAATGGTGCCTGGGTTAAATGTGGATCATCAGAAATGGCAAGCTCAGCTTTGCCAAGAGCTCAATCTACATCACGCTCAAAATATTGGCACTGCTATTCTCGAGTTTGCCCATAACCCTCGAGCATACGCAAACTCTTTGCCTTTTGATAAGCTCAGTCTTTTTGGCATTAGTACTCTTTCCAGGCTGCATATCCACTTTTTTAGTGCCTTGGGAGAAATCTGCCCTCTAACTTGGTTTTTGAATACTCCCTGTTTGGAATACTGGGCTGATATTAAAAAAAGTCATACTCATTTGGATGATGGCGAAATGTACTCATCCTCCCATCCACTCCTGGCTTCGTGGGGAAGCTTGGGCAAAGACCTACAGTATAATTTGCTCGATTATAACTTAGACCCCCAGGGTGATGTGCAGGAGCTTAATGAAAGGGAAGCCTTGAAACAAGGCTCTCTGTACCGCATCCAAGCAGGGATTCATTCTTTAGATGCTGGCCTAGGGAAGGGCTTGGGCTTAGACAGTAGCCTTATCATTAACTCTTGCCATAACCCCATGCGTGAAGTTGAAGTTCTCTATCAACAGTGTTTAAAGTGGTTGAGTGAAAAGGATCATAAGGGCGAGTCCGTGTATAATGCGCGTGATATCATTATCATGATGCCTAAGCCTGAACTCTATTACCCTTATATAGAAGCTGTCTTTAGCCACCCTGAAAAAGAAGAGGAGCGTATTGCTTATAGTTTATCAGATCGCCCTCTAAGAGATCAAGGTGAGGTGATTCCAGCATTTATGGATTTTATGGATTTTAGCACTTCGCGTTTCACGGCAGCATCTGTGCTTCACTTTTTGCAATTTGAAAGTATCCGTCAGGGTGCTGGGCTTAAGAAAGATGATGTGAGTATCATTAACCAATGGATCGAAAAAGCAGCCATTCGCTGGGGGTGGCATGGGGAGCACCGTACAACTTTTGATCTGCCTTCTTTTGAGCATAATAGTTGGTTGCGAGGTCTGGAAAGACTGCTTTTAGGCCTTTGCTACGAAGGTGAAAATGAATTCTCCGAACTCCTCTCTTTGCCGGTTGAAGCTAGTCAAGGTCGGGTTCTAGGAGTATTTTGTGAGTTTGCTCATAAACTATATGATATATCGCAGAGATTAGTCTCAGAGTATGCTCCTAATAAGTGGATTGAGCAATGCCAAAATGCTTTGGATGAGCTCTTTAGGGCTGAGCATCTTGAGCAAAGCTTCCAGGATGAATGCACAAAGCTAAGTTTGGTGATTCACGAATTAGGCGAGCAATGGAAAGAAGCTGAGCTTAAATCATCAATGGACTTAGCGACGGTTAAAAGTGCTTTGCAAGGTCTTCTGCGAGATGAACAAAATCAGGCGGGGTTTTTACAGGGGGGTATTACTTTTTGTCGCATGCTACCCATGCGTACTATTCCTGCAAAAGTTGTTGCCATTATAGGTTTAAATGAAGGGCTTTTCCCCAGGCAAGATCAAAAAACCGGTTTCGATTTAATGGCTCAACAAAGTTGGCGAGGTGATCGCTCAATGGCCAAAGATGATCGTTATCTCTTTTTGGAAGCTTTGCTTGCAGCAAGGCAATGTTTCTATTTAAGTTACCAGGGTCAAAGTGAAAAAGACAATAAAAAGCTTTCGCCATCCCTGCTGGTTTCTGAGCTATTAGAGTATGTGAATGATTCTATCGAGTTTCCGCGAAAAGAAGAAGGAGTCCAGCAGCACCCTCTGCAGTCCTACTCCATGGCTTATTTTAACCAATCTAGGCCTGAATTAATCAATTACTCTCACCAGGACTATGAAGATGCTCTTGCTCTAAAGAATAAAGTTGCTGAGACACAAGCCTTTTGTGAGCGCGAAAGTCTCTTTGAAGAACACGAATCAGCAAGGCTAGAAATTCAGCTAAGAGACTTTATCGCTTTCTTCGAGAACCCTAGCCGCGCTTTTTTACAGAAGCGTTGCCAGCTATTTTTGCGAGAAGATGAAGTTGAAGCCCCTGATGAATCCGAACCTTTTGATTTAGGTGATGGCCTACAAAAGTATCAGCTTAAAGCGGACTTTGTCGCTGAGTGTTCTGAGTTAGGTACGGATCGTGATACTTATGTGCATCGACTTTTCAAAAAAGAAGAAATCCCTCAAGGCGAAAGAGGCCTGAATGCAATAAGTCAACTTATAGAGCCTCTGGACCCACTCGTTGAAAAAATCGTCTCCGTGAATCATGAGAAAATTGAGCCACTGGATGTTAGGATTACTCTTCTCACTCGCAATCACGATCACAGTCAAATTGAAATCAGCCTTTTGGGCCAGCTCGGTCAACAGTATTCTCAAGCTCAAATCCTATCCAGGCCAGGAGACGTTAAAGGCAAGGATAAAATTCGCTCTCTGATTCGTCATGTGCTTATGTGCGCTCAGGAAGAGCAAAGTGGAAGGGCGACGGAGTATTATTATCTGACTAAAAATAAATTGGCTCATTTGACTTTCGCTCCCATAGACTTTGCTGAAGCGAGGAAGATTCTGGAAGATCTTGTCGGTCTCTATATTCAGGGGCACCGATCTCCTTTGGCTTTCTTTCCAGAATGCTCTCTTCATTTGCAGGTCAGTAAGCAGGCTCCGGGAATGAACGATTTGAATGCCAGCACGCAGGCTCAAACGGACGATTTGGATGCTAGCAAACAGGATCAGAAATTGGCCCCCGAAATAGACGCCAACACACAGACTCAGAAAATGGACGCCGAAATACAATGGAGTCACAGCAAGGCCATTAGATATTGGCATGGTGACGATTACGGTCTTCGAGGTGAAGTGCAAGATGATTATGTACGTATATGCTTCCAGGGCGAATACCCAGGTCATAGCTCTAAGCATGAACGAGCTTTTAAAGAACATGCTCTTTACTTTCAGGGACTCCTTAAGCAGTGGGAGCTCAAAAGTAAAAAATCAGCTCAGAAGCGAGTGCGTCAATCATGAAGGCGCAGACTCTCGATCTTTCTCAAAAGCCTCAGCAAGGAACAGTCTTAATTGAAGCCAGTGCAGGTACTGGCAAAACTTACTCCATAGCTTCACTTTACCTTCACTTTATCTTAGCGGGAAAAAAGTGTGAGGAAATTCTAGTGGTGACTTTCACGGAAGAAGCCACGATGGAACTCAAAGAGAGAATACGCACGCGTTTAAGCGAAAGCTTAACCTATTTCAGTGAACAAGTTCCCGCTAAACCTGACACAGTCCTCGTGTCATTATTGTCAGGCTATGCTAAGGAAGAAAGCCAACATAGATTAAAAAGGGCTTTATTGAACTTTGACAGAGCATCAATATTTACAATTCATGCCTTTTGTCGCCGCAATCTCCAAGTGAATGCTTTTGAAAGTACTGCACTTTTCCAATTAGATATCCTGACTAGTACCGATGAAATTCTTGAAAGATCTTGCCGGGATTATTTAAGGCATCTTGATTATGGCCCTCGGGCCCAGGAGAACATTCCTTTGCCTGTGCCAGAATTAGCTAAACTTAAAGAGATAGGCAAGCAGATTCTTAAACACCCTAATTTAATTCTAGAGCCCAAGCTGGAAGCTGGTTGGTCTATGTCAGATATGGGCCAAATTTTGGAAGATTTTTCGGCACAGGCTAAAAGTGCTATGGCTGATTATGATGCTAAGAAAGAAGAGATAGATCATTTTCTCTTTCTCAGCGGAAAACTCTCTAAAACTAAATATCACCCTGAAAGAGGCCCTAATAATATACTGAAATGGCAAAGAACTTTAGAGCTAACGATCACTCACCCTCATGATTTAGCTCATCATAAAGATTGCGATAAGGAATTAAGCTTTTTATGCTTCGAGAATATAAGCGGGGCTCTCAAAAAAAACTTTGATGATTCTCATATTTGCTGCGCTGATTTTTTTCAGCAATGCAGCTTATTGATGGAGCAATTGCCAAAGTTAAAACTCTGTCTAATGCATCTTTCGATGCAATCTTATGAAGATTTCCGTCAGTACCTCCAACAAAGAGTGACAAGAGAAAAAGAACTTCTATCTCAATTGAGTTTTGATGACCTCATTCAGAAGTTCCATAGAGCGCTCATGGGCACTGGCTCAGCAGAACTTCTTAGACGATTGCGAGAGAGCTATACCGTTGCTCTCGTGGATGAATTTCAAGATACGGATTCTCATCAGTATGATATTTTTCGTAAAATATTCCACGAAGCTGATTACCCCTTCTATATGATAGGTGACCCCAAACAAGCCATATACAGTTTTCGCGGGGCTGATATTCATTCTTACCTTGAAGCAAAAGCCGAGAGCGCGACACAATATACCCTTAAGCATAATTACCGTTCCGATCCAGCTTTGGTGCAGGCTGTGAATCAGCTTTTTTTGCAAAGAGGAAGTGATGCTGCTTTTGCCTTTGCTCAGAGTGAGAGCAGAGAGGGTATTACTTATGAGGACGTGGAAGGCAAGGCGGATCGCGGGCATATGCTGGTGGATGGGCAGCGAGAACCTTGCCTTCAGATGCACTGGGTGCATTCCGGTGATGCTAAGGCGCTCTCCAAAGAAAATATGGATAAAAAGTGTGTGAATTTGGTGGCTGAAGAGATTACTCAGCTACTCACTTTTAGTGAACAGGGCCAATGTGTCATAGGCGCCAAGTCTAGTGAGGACAGTCAAGGCCATGAGGAGCATAAGGTGCAAGCAAGTGATATTGCCGTGCTTTGTTTAAGTCATAGGCAAATAAAAGCAACTGCTGAAGCTTTGGCGCTTAGGGGTGTGCCTTATGTGATCAACCAAAGCGGTAACGTTTTCCATAGTCAAGAAGCGACGGCTCTTGCGTATTGGATGCGAGCAGTGATCTCCCCCCATGAAGAGCGTATTCGTCCAGTTCTCTGCTATCTGCTTAACTATAAAGCTGAAAACCTTATCGAGCTAAGTGAAACTAGGATGCAGGAAATCAGTGCCGACTTTAGCTTATACCGAAAAATATGGCATAATAGCGGCCCTCTATCTGCTCTATGGGAATTTATGAGTCAATACCCCTTACGAGCTTCCTTGCTGCAGAAAAAAGGAGGCGAAAGGGCCTTATGTAATATTAATCATCTTGCTGAAATATTGCACCGTGAGGCTCAAAGGGGCAAGGGGCCTGAAGATTTATTGCACTGGTTTAAGGTTCAGCAATCTAGTGATGATGAAAATGAAGAATACTTGCAACGCTTGGAAAGTGATGCAAACGCCGTGCAGCTCATGACAATTCATAAATCCAAGGGATTGGAATTCCCCATCGTATTTTGCCCCTATTTGTGGCATAAGGAATTTACTTTGGGCAGAATGCATAAAGCTAATGCTTTTGAGTTTAGCCGTCAAAGTGCAAAGGGGCCAGAACGTTGTTTGCATGTTATTAAAGATGATGATCAAAGAGAAACGCATGATGCCCTTAGGGGTGAGCAAAGCCTGCAGGAAACATTACGCTTGATTTATGTGGCACTCACGCGAGCCATTTATAGGACGAGCGTTTACCTTGGTGAGCATACATCGCTTGAGACGAGCTCTTTGAGTTGGCTTTTTTCCCCTAAGGCTCAGTTGCCTCCTAAAGAAATGGCAAGGGCTCCTGAAGTATGGCAAAATATAAAAGGCTGGCATGAGAGTTTAGACGATTCCTTGAGGTTGAATATATCTGTTGCCGAAACAACTTACAGCAGCGATGACCAACTGCCTTGTCATAGCTATCACCCTCAGCTAAAAGAAGAACAAAAGTTAAGCGCAGTAAGCCCCAGTTTAGCCAAGCAGCCTGAATGGAGAGTTGGAAGCTTTTCTGCCATGACATACTCTTCGCATACTTCCCATGCCAATAAAGCTTTTCAGCAACTTGGCCAAGCTGCAAATGCGGATCAAGATGATCAGAGTTCAAACCGTGATCAGGAAAGGGCTAGTGGTTTTCTTGGCTTCCCCCGCGGCGCTAAGGTCGGGCTACTGATTCATGAGATCTTCGAAAACAGTCACTTCCAGGATCAAAGCGGGTGGCAAGAGGTGATAGAAGCCTGTCTGATTAAGTATAAATTCCATGGTGAAAATCAGCAAAGAGATACGCTGCTTAAGAAGCGTACTCAAGATATATACGCAATGTTAGAGAAAACCATCGGTGCAAATTATTCCGGATTTAAGCTTTCAGAGCTACGAGAAGAGGATATAAAGAAAGAAATGGAATTCTACTTCCGCCTAAAAAACATCTCTCCTGATGGCCTTGCTAAAGTATTCAAGAAGCATAGTATTGATAGTTTAGCATCTGACTATAGCGAAAGCCTTAAACAACTTCATTTTTTCTTCAGAGAAGGGCATATGCATGGTTATATGGATATGGTTTTTAGGCAAAGTGGCAAAACATATATCTTGGATTGGAAAAGTAACGATTTAGGTCAGTCCAGTGAGGATTATGGAATAGAGACCTTAACTGCGACTATGACAGATCATCATTATATTTTGCAGGCGATTATTTACTCTCTTGCCCTTCATTTATTGCTAAAACGGCGTATGCCAAACTATGATTACGATAGGGATTTTGGTGGCTATTACTATGTTTTTGTGAGAGGGACTCAAGAGGGGCAAAATTCAGGGATATACCACTCTAAGCCAACGAAGGCTCTTATAGAAGACTTAGAGCGAATATGGGTGGCAGGCGAGGATAATTCATGTTGAGTTTACGGAGCGTAGGCGAGGACGCCTCATGTTGAATTCATGGGCCAAAGGCAAGGAGCTCTCATGTTAAGTTCATGGTTTGAAGCGATTGCTCAAACAGAGCTTTTCTACCCCATCGACATCCACCTTGCTCGCTTGCTCATCGCTATAGAGAAGCCTGAGGGTAGAAGCGAGGCTGAAGCCTTGGCGCTTCTAATTCTCATGTGCTCTCACTATACCCAAAGAGGGCACAGTGCTTTACCATTAGATCTGATTCAGGGAAAAAGCATACTTGAAATTCTGCGTTTGGGAGGAAGTGATCAATGGTTGAGTCAGGTGAATCGCCAACTGAATTTATGGTCCATGCAAGATAGGGACTGGAAAAAGCTTGCTTCTTCAGCTAAACAGATTATTTCGGTGAATAATCAGCTGAACCCTCTCGTTTATGATGAAGAAACGCAAATGCTTTATCTGCAGCGCTACTGGGTTTATGAGCATAGTTTGAGTCAGGTGATAGCTAAGTCGAGGAAGCTAAACTACGCACTAGATAATAATACCCTAAAAAGCTTAAACGAGCTTTTTCCTGAAAGCGAGGAGGATGGCAAAACAAATTGGCAGAAGCTAGCCGCATATGCCTCTTTACAGAATCACTTCACAGTGATTTCAGGTGGTCCGGGCACGGGGAAAACGACTACGGTGACAAAAATTCTAGTATTACTCCTGCAGCAAAACCCAAAGGCGAGAATTCATTTGATTGCACCCACAGGCAAAGCGGCTGATAGATTAAGTGCATCTATTGCTGCTAGTCTAGATATGCTAACGCAGCAATCTCTTCTCCAGGAAAAGGTCAAAGAACTTATCCCTCGGGAAGCCTTTACCTTGCATCGCTTCTTGCGCTATCACCCCACTATGGGTTTTCGCCATAATAAAAGTAACCCTCGCATGAGTGATATTATTATTCTAGATGAAGCCAGCATGGTGCCTTTGGAGCATTTTAATCGCCTTTTCGAGGCTCTGCCTAGTAGCTGCCGTATCATACTGCTGGGAGATAAGGATCAGTTAGCAGCTGTGGAAAATGGCAATGTGCTTGGGGACCTCATAGCGGGAGGAGAAGGTAACTCTTTCAGTCAGGAATTTTGCCAGTGTTATGAATCTCTTTTTCAGGTAAAACTCAACTTTGATGGAGAGCATAGCCTTCCCTTGGCTGATAGCACAGTCAATTTGGAGCATAGCTACCGCTTTCATGAACAAAGTGGCATTGGTCATATGGCTCGTTTGTTAAATCAGAATCATCAAAATGCTTTAGTGAAGAGTGATTTTATGAATCTGGAGGAGCGTTTCCCTCAGGAGCTGAGTTTGTGGTCAGCGTTAGATTCTACTGGGCTAGAAGCAAAGCTTGGCCCGAAGTTAAAATCCTACTTTGCTGCCTATTTGCAGGCATTAAAGAATTACAGAGTTGAGGAAGGTTTAGAGGGTGAACTCTTAGGAAAAGCTATGCAGTTTCGAGTATTATGTGCCCAACACGAAGGCTTGTGTGGTGTCGAGGCCTTAAATGAAATCATTTGTCGATCACTTTTT
>JADGBV010000077.1 GCA_015231345.1 Planctomycetota bacterium | reverse complement strand
TTGAATTAAAGAGCTGGTGAAAATTATCTCGAGAAATACGTACAAGTTTGACTTTACCATTGGCTAAAACGCTTGCATGTCGAAATTGATCGGCAACATCATCGTGTATGGCCGATTCTCCTAAGACGGCTCCTTCTTCTGCGATGCTTCCACAAGGCTCGATAGTATTGTGGATTTCGAAGTTTCGTTGCCTGTCATCCCGGCTAAATTCTTGATGAGTGTAGATGTCTAGTTGGCCTTCAATGAGAAAGTAAATTGAATCAGCGTCATCCCCTTTGTAGCAAATAACATCCGAATCGTGGTAAGAGAGCCTTTCAACGTGAGCCAAAAGTAAGGCGGTTTCTTCAAGCGAGAACTTAAGTTTTCTGAAGAGGGGTATGTGTTTTAATAAGTGTAGAATTTCAAAGCCTTCATGGCGGTAAGATTTTTGTTTGGCCCCTATGGTAAAGGTCATGCCTGGTCTGGATAGGGTGGCCCCATACCAGGTTTTGCCGTCGACTTCAGGGTATCTACTGGTATGTATAAGGAAAGTATTTTGAGGATTTACGAAAGGCATTTTTGAAATGGTTTCTCCAGAAGTGTGCAGAGGAGGGATGCCGTTTTCAATAATATAAATATCAGCGTTTTCAGGAAAGCTAAGCACATGCTCTCTTCGCTCTTGGCTCATGATGCCAATATCGACCATCTCATTAAGTATGGCCGGGGAAAATTGATTGTCGGACGAGTAGTAGCCCAAGTTGTTATTGTTGAATGACCAGCTAAAACCGATTGTTTCGACACTATGCACAGTATGGTGGAATTTGTAGCTATAGTCGCCAATCGTCATGCTTTCTTTCATATTGATGGGCATAAATGAAAATAAATTTTCCGCTTCTTCTGGAGTATAGAAATCCGCACTCAGAATAAATTTACTCACCAGCGTGTCTTTTATGCTAGGCGTGGTGATAAGTTTGATCTTTTTGCCAGCTTTTAAAAGGAATTCAAAACAGCCAGCATCGTGGTCAGCATGAGTGTGTGTGATAATGACATATTTGACCTTAGAGGCAGGGATAGCATGGTCGAGAAGCCATTGGTAAGTATTGAAGGGAGGGTCCACAAGTGCAATTTCGCCATAGTGGTCTTTAATCATAATGCTTGAGGTCGAGCCATAACTATGGTTGCTGTTGCTTTCTTCGTCTAAAGGATCAAAGCCGGCCCCAGTAGAAATGAATGTGACTTTGCCCGTTTTCTTAAATGAGGAGAATAGATCGAAAAAGGCTTTTTTCTCATCGACAGAAATGGCTTGCCCTTTTTTCTTGAACCTTTCTAAGAAATTATCGAGCTCTAATGCTCTTTCTGAGATTTGGATCATTTTCTTCTGTGAGAGAGTGTTCACAATCCTGCTTTTTTTCGGGTTGGGCGCGTTGGTTTTCTCGTAATCCACGGAAATGAGTCCATAGTCTTTTTGCGCTGTGAGGTCTTGGATGTGATAAGTATTTTCATTAATATTGGCAATGCTCATTTTGCCGACCCCAGGTTTTTCTAAGATGATGGTCCCTTCTTCTTCTATGAGATGAAAATCAATAATATCATCTTTTTGGAAATGGCCGAAAAATTGACATTCCTCTTTTAGCTTGGGCACAAGCTCCTCATTATCATAAAGAGGAGATAAATCAGTTTCTGGTGAGCCAACCAAAGAAAGCCAGAGTAGGTCATGCACCCTTTGTTTGAGAGAAGGTGAGCAGATAAGCTGCATTTTCCTTTTGAGAATAAAAAAGCTGGCATAAAAAGGGAATTCTGGATCCGCTAATAATTTATAGCTTACGGAGTCCCAGAGTTGGTTGGGCAAGATGTAGTAGTCGGCAACTCCTACGGGATTGGAGCTGTAGTCCATGAAATCCTTAAGGGTTTCCGGTGGCATACCTATCTGTATGTCACCAAGGGAAGTTCCCTTAAGGTAAGTGGCTCCACGGACTTTGCGCATTTTTCTTAAGTATTTAAAGGTCCTCTTAGCTTAGTGTGTTTTTAGGGTCAGCAAGGGAGGGGGATCTATTATGGGCGTGAATTTGTTTACAGACTCCCTGCATTAGGCTTTTGGTATTTTGAAAATCATAAACTTATTCTATATTTGTAGCCTCCGTTTATATCGCCCATGATTCTAATCATATTCGGACGAGTATTTGTTTGTAGCTAATAGTCTTCTTGTCTAATGATATTCTTTAATTTTTACAATAATCACCTGCTCATTTTTTAGCATATTTTTATGGACAATGGCTAAGATATTTGTCGACTCGGCAACCTTACTAATCACATCCAGTTGTTTTTCAAAATGTTGAGGGTATTGGCGATTACCCAAAAATAGGTGTTTTTTCCACAGTGATCTGAACTGTGTTCTCGATAAATCAAAAATTTCTTGCAGGTACTGACTTTCTTTTTTGGGATCTTCAGTCCAAAGGACAAATTTGACATGTTTTTTATGTATTTTCGTTCTTATGCCAGTGTATAACTTCTTAAGTTCTCCCAAGGTCACTTCTTTGATAGGAAATCCTTTAGGAGCAATCACGACATATTCGCTATGATGTTGAGCCCATATGGGTGAAGAAGATGTTAGTAATATGGCTAATAGTAAGACGGCAAGAAAACTTGTTGCCTTTTTTATCACGTAGGGCTGAGAAGCTTGGCTTACCATGAAAATGAGGTTCGTGCCAAGAACATACTCCAGCTATTATCATTGCCATCGCCTATAACTTCATAAGTCCCTCGGAAGAAATGCTGTTCTAGTTTTATAATCCAGAAATCGTTAACATCATGACGTATTCCTAGTGCAAAACCCTTTCTTTGTTTTTCTTGGCTATGGTAATCATCTTTGTCTTTTCTGGCAATGCTATAGGACATGTAGTGAGCCCAGGTCTCATTCCATTGATATTCATGTTGAATATAAGCACTTTCCCTTGCTTCATTGACAAGATAATCTGGAAACCCAAAGCTTCTGAGTTGTTCTGAGCTTGCCCACTTCTGTGGAGCAAATGAGTATTCTATCGTAAGAGTATGTTTTCTCTTTTGGTATTTACAGTAATAACCCAAGACATTGGTGGTATTGTCAAAAGCTTTGGGGTCATCTATGAGAGGATTGGCATAGCTAATATCGCCCCGCACATGAGATAGAGTCGATCCGAGGAGATAAGTGGAATTGGGGCTACTCCAGCGTAAATCAATCACTAAGCTATTGACATCAAACATGGATGTGGGCGATGATAATTGTTGCCTTAGATTTGTGACAGCATAGTTTTCTTCGCTAATATCCATACTACCATAGATAATGTCGTATGTTAATCCTCCATATCGACTGAGATCAAAATAGCCACCAAGTTGAATTCCTGTGATGCCAGAGCCAAAACTACGAATGTACTCAGGGTAGTAGGCTTGGTTGGGTAGAAGGGGGACTCGAGAGGCATCGATATGTCGATCTCGGCTATGGAGGCCCGATGATGGCCTGACCTTGCCGGCGGAAATATTCAGCTTTTCATTGACGGAATACCTGCCATAAGCCCAGTCCAAGCGGGTTTTGAAATTTCCCTCTTGGCCAAAATCTAGGGAGACCACTTGAGCGCCAATGTAGATACGGTCATCGAGGAAATATTTTGAAGCGTTGATATCTACTTCAGCAAATTCAAATGAACCTTCACTTGAATCTGGAATCACAAAATCGTTCTTTTCAGACTTAATAAAGGTCTGCTGCAAAGATATATGGATCTCAGGCCAGTGCTCTTCTGCCTGTAAAGAGTGCAGACTCAATAGGGTCAGAAATAATAGACAGAAATATTTCATGAACATCAATGATAAGTGTTCGTTTTTCAAGTCAATGAAAAATTACTAGCTCAGGATGTAAAATATTTAAGCGCTAGCACAAGTCGCGCGCATTACATAATTAAAGACTAATTCGTAGCGCATTTCATCTTTTCTTTATGAGGCACCTCATGTTTTCTGCTAAGGTGAGCAAGCCTCTGCTCCCTTCACCTTTATTTTCCTTAAACTAACTGATTGTTGCTAATATGATACTTGAAAAGAGCCCCCTACATACGATCACCAGGAGTGGTCGCTCTCTGTTGATCTCTTTGCTGCAGCCGCATCGCGTGCTCAGTACCAGCCAAATCAATGGTGGTATGAGAGAAGATCTTCGTTTTCTCTGTAACCACCAGGGAAGCGAAAGTGTAGGTCATGATGATCGTTTCGAGAAAATTATGGCTATGGGCTCCGAAGCATATCATAAGAGCACATGCGTTGAGTTTGACTTGCCTTGGCAAGAGACCGCTCTCATGTGCACGTCTGCTAATATGCAGTGTGCCACATTGGCGAAAGCCTCGTTTCAGGACTTGACCGTTCAGGTCGCTGCGACAGCAGGAGTGCAAGGAAATGCAACACGGGCGGGAGATAAGGCCGGTTGGCATGAAGGAGCCGAAGGAAGTTCTAGTATCAAAAACCACTCAGAAGGTGCTGAAAATCAACTTCAGGCCAAAGAGAAAGGAGGATCTGGGACTATAGTGACCCTTGTGCTCATAAATCAGCCTTGCTCTGCAGCTTGTCTCGTAAAAGCTTCAACCATGGTCACCGAAGCTAAAAGTGCTGCCTTGCTAGATTTGCGAATGCCGAGTAAGCAATCCTTGGCCTTGGCCACAGGTACGGGGACGGACCAGTTAGCAGTGGCGTGCCCTACACCAAAGCCTGGTGAATTTGAAAGACAGTGGGCTGGTAGCCATAATACCTTGGGTGAACTTCTGGCTCAAGCCACTCACGAGGCCATTACACGCTGTTTATTATTGCAAAATGGAGTCTGCCCAGAGCTTCGCCGGTCATTGGTGGCAGCGCTTGATCGTTTTGGCTGCGGTGAGGCTTTTTTAAAGGCACGAGCGAAAGAAAAGTTGTCACCCACCCAGGCCGCTCTTTTTGATAAAAACATCCTCGCGATCATACACGATCCACAAAGTGCAGCAGCAGCTTATGGCTTGGCAGAAAGTATGGATTTAATGCGTGATGGCATACTTCATGAGGAAGTCAGCCGGGAAGCTCTTTTGAATCAAGCAAGCCTGCTTGCCGCTGCCGTGGCTAGTAAGCCGGAAGACTTTGCACTGTTTCGCAAAGAACTTATGACAGCCTCCATAGGAGAACCCATCTTATTAGCTGCAGATGCCATTATATTGGGTTTCGAAAAGAAGTGGAATTAAGCGAACATCTCATTGTTATCTTCTTGGGTATTCTTGGGGATAGTTTATGGGGTGATCCCATATATCGCCTTCACCCCATAAGACTCTTAGGGGATTTAATCACATTGCTGGAAAAAGCTCTTTTTAGGCTTGGTCTTAAGGGTTATGGTGGTGGTATGATTCACTTCATTCTTGTTAATGCTACTGCTCTTGGAATATGGTATGGTGGCCACGAGCTGCTTTCTCAAATTCACCCAGTATTACCTTATGTTTGGGATGGATTTACAGCGTTTAGTCTGCTATGCTTTCATGATTTAATCCTCCATGGAAAACGGGTTTGCTGTTCTTTGAATGATTTAAAGCAAGCTCGCTACGAAGTCAGTATGCTGGTGGGTAGGGATACGGAAAAAATGGACCAAGCTGCTGTTGTTCGTGCAACCATTGAGAGCTTATCGGAAAACTTGGTCGATGGCGTGCTGACACCCATCTGGGTGCTCTGCCTATTTGGCTTGCCTGGACTGATTGTTATGAAATGTATTTCTAGCTTAGATTCAATGATAGGCTATAAAAATGAGCGTTATGGGAAATTTGGTTGGACAGGAGCCAGGAGTGATGATGTACTGCATTGGTTGCCTGCTCGCCTCTCCTTGCCTTTGATTTCCTTTTGTGCTTTATGCCTTCGTTTGCACCCTTTTTGGACTTTTAAAAGTGCTTTTAAATACCGAAAAATGCTGCATAGCCCCAATTCTGGTTGGAGTGAGGCTGCCTGCGCAGGCGCTTTAGGTGTGAGGCTTGCTGGGCCGATTTATCAAAAAGGGGTTCTGGTTAATGAAGAGTATTTGGGTGAGGATGAGTGGCCTGCAGATCTTAATGAGACACACTTGAATCAAGCTTTGAAGTTGATTTTGCTTTGTGGTCTTGTGGGAGTCATTTCGGGTCTTGCTCTTTGCCCCATACGTTTATTCATGCCATGGTAGTTGTTTTTTTTGCAGTGCCTCATGAAAAATAATGTCGTTCCCCCCTTGACGCTCTATGGAGCTTTGCTAAGCTAAGGCAACTGAGGTATTTCGGAAGTCGGGTGTAATTCCCGCGCGGGACCGCCACTGTAACCGAGTATGAAAATCGCAATAGGCCACTGAAGCTTGCTTTGGGAAGGCGCGATAAGTAAGTTGATCCGGGAGCCAGGAGACCGCTTCAGTATTTTGTTCCACGAGTTTCTGGTATTTGATGTTAGAGTTTCCATCTAGCCCTTACGGGCGTAGCCTTTTTGCTTCTCAGGTAGATGTGTGGGTATCTTCTTGCTCATTTTTGGCCATTTCACCTTCTTGTTTAGGTAACCTGTCATGCTGAACTCAACAAGGCTGATGCTGCTGAAATTTGTCTTGAGCAGTGCCCTTTTGATGCCTATGGCGAGCCTGGATGCAGAGTCCATAGCCAAAGACGAATCATATGTTTTGGATGATGTGATTATTCAGGCTCAGCGCTATGAAGTGGGTGATTATGACCCCTCACTCAATACAGGGCAAGTGAAGGTGATTCAGCTGAAGGTCTACGAAGACCGCAGCGTAAACCTCGACGAGGTGCTGCAAAAAGAAATGGGCACGCAAGTCCGTCGCATTGGTAGTGAGGGTAGTTATGCTACGGTCAGCATACGAGCTTCATCGCCAAATCAGGTGAAAGTTTTTATGGATGGTGTGCCCTTAAGTGAAGGTTCTGGCGGTGGCGTGGATTTGTCGAAAATTAGCCTAGATGAGCTTGAGCGCATTGAAATATACCGGGGTACAGCTCCCGCAAAATTTGGCGTTAGCCCTATTGGCGGAGCCATTAATTTGGTGACGAAAAGAGTGGGACGTCAATCTCAGGCTCAACTCAAATTGGGTGTGGGTTCTTTTGGAACCTACAAAGCTTCCCTTTTGGGGAGTCGCCGTTGGGATAAATACTCCGCTTTATTCGAAGCTGATCTCACTGAAAGCGAAGGTGATTATGACTATAAAAATGACAATCAAACTCCCAATGATTCCTCTGATGATACACGTAATACTCGCATTAATAATGACTTATCACAAAAACATTTTCTGATTAAACTTGGTTATCAGCCTCGAAAATTGAGTCAATGGCAATTGAGTCATAGCTATTTCGACAAAGAAAAAGGCCTGCCCGGTCGTTCAACACATCAGTCAAAAAGCACACGTTGGCTATCCACCAAGCATATGACCAGGATACAAATGAACCAGAAAGCTTTCTTGGGAGGTGGAGCTTCTGCTAGTCTTTATCGAAGCAGTCTTAATGAGCATTATAAAGACATCAATAGCGAGTTAGGTCTTGGCATTCAAGATAATGAATATGACTCTGAAGAGTGGGGTGGCAGCTTATACTATGAAAAGTTCAAAGCTTTTCATTTTATTGAAACTAAAATAGAATACACTCAAGAGAGTTACGAAAGCCTCGATCATATTCGTCATTTGCCTTACCCAGAAAATCTGCGTAAGAGCCTCTATGCTAATATTCAGGATAGCATGAGTTTCCGTGAAGGCACCCTACTTTTAGTGCCTGCCTTAAAGAGCCAGTTTGTTAAGAGTGAATTTGAAGGGCAGCTAGGCTCCGCTCAAATTAAGAGAGATGATTCAGAGACTGATCTAACCTGGCAATTTGGTCTTAATTGGCGCTTTCATCAAGGTATGAAGTTATTGGCCAATTTAGGGAGTGCAATAAGACAACCAGCATTCTCAGAACTTTTCGGCGACCGAGGAGTGACTATAGGCAATGCTGACTTGGAAGCAGAAACTAGCCTTAATGGTGATATAGGTGTAAGCTGGGATATTGAAAAGAATAAAATCTGGGAGAATCTTAATTTTACAGCTGTGTATTTCAATAGTGACCGTAAGAACCTTATTCAATTTGTATTTAATGCCCGAGGTATAGGTAAAGCGCAAAATATTTCCCGAGCGGATGTGAGTGGCTTTGAACTTTCTCAGCAAGGTCGTTTCTTTGAGTGCTTACAATTCTCACAAAAACTCACGCTTTTAGATAGTACTATTTCTGAGTCTTCAAGGGCTAACTACATAGGCAAGCAGGTTCCAGGCATTTACGACAATACTTACCAAGTGCGCTTGGAGTATGACCCTTGGCCTATTCGCCCTTACTATGAGTATTTTGGTCAAGATGAAATGTATTATGATCGCACAAATTTTTTAAAGGCACCCACGAAAAATTTGCATCATGTGGGACTCCTTGCCAGTTATAAGAAAATGCATATGAGTTTTGAAGTCAAGAATATCAGTGACGAGCATGTGGAGGATTTTGCCGGATGGCCCATGCCTGGTCGTAGTTATCATTTTTCATTCCGCGCAGTCTTTTAGTTATTTGTTCTTTTGAGGTTTTCTATGAAGAGTATGAAGTTGATATTTAAGTTCTTATTATTAAGTCTAGCATTACTTGTGGCCATAAATTGTGGCGCTTTTGATGATGATGATAAAAGCACTGATGCTGCATCAACGGATATGGTTAGTTTAACCGGAACTGTCGATTTTGCAGAAGGCCTTTCTAAAGCTCGCATGGCTTCAGGCGATGGTGTTTTGGATGCTGGTGAAGTGCAATTAGAGAATATTTCAAGTGGCGAAAAAACCGACGTAAGCTATAGTGGAAATACTTTTAGTGCAGAGGTTTCTCCTGGAGACTATATTGTCGTTGCTAAAAATTCAGCAGGAAGTACTTTAAGGAAAATTGTTGCCGACGTGAGTGCATCTAAAACGAATGCAGGTACTGTTGATTTGGATTCAAGTACAGTAGCAGAGTTAATTGAGATTATTCAAATTGAGCGATCAAAAGAGTCGACTAGCTTAAATGATTTATCTGACCTAGCGGCAGTTGTTGATACCTATGAAAGTGCTGTTTTAAATGCTGAAGAGAATCTTGGCAACTCTGAGCTTGCTGAAGAAGACCGTGAAGTGGCCTTGATGGCCTTAGGCGTGAAGGAGATTATGGAGATGGCGATTGAGGGTGGAACTGATATTAGCTCTGATGATTACCAAGTGACAGAGACTCAAGTAAGCATAGGAATATACTATGTAACTCAAGAGGATGCGCAGGAGTTGCCACAAGAGACCTTAGACCTGATAGATCAAAAAATAAGTGATCAGCTAGCAGAGTTGCTTGATAATATTGAAGGCTATGAGGATTTGAATACATTAATTGAAGCGGAGGTAGACCTACAAGACCTAGATGTGATTGCTGAAGAATTAATAACTGAGGTAGCAGATGTTCTTGAGGAAGAAGTTGCTATTGCTGTCGAAGAAACTGTAAAAGCTACTGTTGCTGTCATCCCGACATCAGAAGCCTACACTGTCGGAAATTTCACCTTAATCGATGAAAATTTCGAAAGTCAAACAAATCTGAAATCTTATGAGTCCAGCGATTTGGCTATTTGTGCTTACGAAGATAATTTTTACGTAATAGGAAAATACAGTGCAGACTACGTTGAAAAATTCCATATCGACGCCCCCAGCGAAAGTATCTATCATTATTCAGTCATGGATGCGAATGATTCTGAAGTATCTGTAAATCCCCATGCGATGATATTTGCGAGTAAAACAAAAGCTTATTTGACTCGTTATGATTCTGCAACTCAATGGATTGTGAATCCTAATGCCAGCACTGAAGAGGACTTTAAAATTGGCTCTATCGATTTAAGTGCTTATAATGTTGCTGGTGACGCTGCTTCTGGCCCTAATTTTTCCCAAGGAGTTATTGTGGGTAATAAGCTCTTCTTGGCAGCTCAACGTTTGGATGCTTACTGGAGTGGGCAAGAGGCTTATGTCGCGGTTATTGATGTTAGCACTGATGAGGAAATTGACACGGGTATGTCCGCGCAAGGCAGTGACTTGAAAGGAATCCTTTTGCCTGCAAGAAATCCAGAAGAGATGTTCTATGATGAGACAACGGGCAAAATCTATATTCAGTGTGCTGGCAAATTTGCATACTCTGCTTGGGGAGTAGCTGGTATTTATAATGGTGGAATTGTCACTATAGATCCGGATACTTACGAAACCACTCTCCTGACGGATGACGGCGAAGATAGCAACCCCACATATAATGGCAACTTTTATGATTTAGCGATTTCTAGTGCCAATGTCGGTGCTGTTCTTATTTATAATGACGCTGATACTATTGATCTGCGCTCTTATAATCCAAGCACGGGAGTCGTCGGAGACATCCTAGGCTCTGATTTTGAATCTAAGAATATCGATAGCATTGCGTGTGATGATCAAGGCTATTTTTGGGTGAATATCGAAAATAAAATGCACATCATGAACAGTAGCTATGAAGTCACTTCAGGCAATATTGACTTAGGCCTTAGTGGCAGTGGCTCTCCAGCTTTTGTCGAGAAAACGATAAATATAGACTCTGAATAAAAATCTTCTGTGTCATCCTGACCTTGCTCTTTGAGCAAGGTCAGGATTTAAAGGGATCGCACCTCAGCTAGCTGCTGAGAATTAGGTAAATTAGATGATCCGAAATGATACTTCCTAATCCCTTAATACTCAACAGCAATCTGCAGAGTAACTAAACTTCGTGTATTGTCATTCTCATATTTTCCATAGAGATACTCTAAACCAAAACTGAGATGATCGCCACAAGAGTGTGATGAAGCTATGCCATATTGAGAAGTTGGCTGCTCTGGAACATCTTCGCTCCTTTCGTATTTAGCAGCAAATGTCAAAGCCTCGCTTTGGTGATAAGCAACTTCCAAATTTGTAGCCTCAGGTTTCGCTTCCTCTGCTGTAAGAGTGCCAGCATTAAAATCATCGACTGCAGTGAGGTGTTCGGCGATCAAATCGAACTTCTCATAAGATAAGTTTAAATTAACACCTATGCCTGCAGGGTCATCGTAGGCAAGTGATGTGATCATTTCATTTACGGTATCTTGTAGACTATCGGTCTCTCCCATATCGGAGACATAGGAAAGGCCTAGTGAGAATATTGAATTAACTTCGTAAGTGAATGAAGCGAAAAAATCGTCGATTTTGCCTCCTTCATCATTTGCCGCTTGTGCATCAACATCTCCATTGAAAAGGCCTACTTGAAGATCTATCTGGTCATTGGTCCAACCAATTGCAGCAAGGGATTGATTGCTTTCGCCCAATTCAAGTGTGAGTGGATCGCTGACAAAATTTGAATTATATTGCCCGAAAGGGAGATATGTTTTTCCTATGGCCAGGTAGTAGGGGAAAGATTCTGTGCCGCCTAAGGTTAAGGTACCTACGTCCACGGTAAATTCTTCAGTGTCATCTTCCTCATAGAGGAATGCTAAATCAGCTTTGAGAAATTCGCTTAACTGAGCGGCAAAACTGACTTCCAAAGTGGCAAGGGTGATGTCACTGGTGTCGGCTTCTTTACTGTGTTTCTCTATGGCAGCTTCTGCCTCTACAAGAACCCCCATGCTCACTCCATCCATAAGTTGGATTCCTTCATTGGCAATAGCTTGATGGAACGGTGATATGACACTTGCCGCAAGGGTCATTCGTGTCAGCAGTTTGGGCAGAGAATAAGATTTGTGTTTTAATATCATTATACTTGATATATAGTAAAAAAGATGAAAGGTGCGAGTGAAGTTACTTAAAGGATTTTGGTTCCGATTTGATAGATTAGTACTGCTCCAAAATACGCAATAATATTCATGGTGAAAAGTTGAGCGAGGGGCCACTTCCAACCACCAGTTTCAGCTTTCATAACAGCTAAAGTGCTAATACACTGCATAGCGATAACAAAGAAAAAGAGAATACCCATGACCATGGGTAGGTTCCAAAGGGGAGTACCATCTGGTTTAAGGTCGGCGCGCATGGCTTCGTGCAGTCCTTGGTCCTCTTCGTCAGCTTCGCCGCCAACAGAATAGACGATGCCCATGGTTGAAACAAAAACTTCTCGGGCAGCAAAAGCGCCTAAGAGTCCGATGCCCACTTTCCAATCATGACCCATGGGTTTAATAACTGGTTCAATAAGTTGTCCGAGTTGCCCTGCGTAGCTATTCTTGACTTGAATCCCTTGTAGGGCGCCTTCATCAAGCATTTCTTGATTCGTAAGTTGAGCTTGAGTTTGATATTCTTTGATTTGACTGTCATCGAGCTCTGGGTAATAGAGCGCTGCCCATAAAATTATGCTAAAACACGAGGAGCTTTTTGCTGTCTTTGGCATGGAGCCATCCATATAT
>JADGBV010000076.1 GCA_015231345.1 Planctomycetota bacterium | reverse complement strand
TGATTATTCATTAGTCGTAGGACTCCTTCTTCAACAATCAAAGTATCATTACGGCGGGTATCATTCTTTTTATTGGAAACTTGAGCCCAAAGCTGCTTGCCGTTTTCAGGCTTGAAGCATCTGATTATAAGTCCACCAGCTGCTCCTTCTGTGCGGCCTGCACTTACGTAGGCTTTGTCCTTATGGATGAGTACGCCTCCTATAATGGGCCAAGGGGATTCAAGTTTAGCATAGCTCACCATACGCTTCTCCTCGGGAGCAATACGTAGCTTATAGATAAGCTTGCCATTTTGTGCATCGAGAGCATGAATATAGCCGCTTCTATCACCGATGAGGCATAGTCCGCGGTAAAGTGTTGGTGAGCTGTCCATGCGCCCTCCTGTTGAGTATCGCCAAGCAGTACTACCATTAGTTGTATCTGTAGCAATGACTTCTTGATGATCAATATTAGCTATAATCACTCGGTTTTCCGTGAAGACAGCTCCCGTAAGGCGACTATTCAAAAATGATCGCCAATCCTTTGTAACTGTGCCCACGGGTGAGTCCTCGCTGACCTTCTGAGTCCAAGCGATGGAGGGATCGAGAGATATTGTTCCAGTTACTCCACAATTTCTCTGGGCATTAGCGCGAAAACTTTCCCATCGACTCACACCATCACTCGGGTTTTTCAGAGTGAAGGATGAGTATATGGTGGGCCTATTGGGGGCACACATTTTTTCCTCACTAGGAATATGTCCAATAGGCCCGAGAGCGATCATTCCAGGTATTTGACCTGGGGTGCAATTACACCAGTTTTGTGCAATGTACCCGGCGCCATAGGCCGGAACTGTGCCGAAAAGGCAGGCGCCCCGTGCGCCAAGAAATTTATGTACTTCATTGCCTTTGCGAATTATACCTCCACGATTGCTTAAGATAATATCTCTTACATGGTGTGATGGGGTGCATACATGTTGACGGAATCGAAAGAAATGTTCTAGGCGTTCACGGTCTTTGCTGGAGTTAGTTATATGCTTTCCACTCTCAGCCTCAAAATACTCAACCAGGTTGCGGTCTTTTGTTGCTACGGATAAAATTCCTTGGGTGACACTTTCAAGATTCAGTGTGTTGTTATTTAGTCTATTAATGTCTTTGACTTTCCTCTCCCATAGCTGTTTGCCGGTTTTAAGGTCAAATGCCATAAGCCAATTTTCTGGTCTGGTGTATTCTTTGGGAGGTTCGGTCTGACCTAGTGCTGTGTCTTCTCTCTCTAGATTTCTGAGCAGTTTATCTTTTTCAGAGAATACCTTCTTCGCAGGAGCATTTGGATTTTTTTTGGCGAAGTCTTCTTTTTGCTTTAAGGCTTTCTCATGAGATTCATCGTAGTAGGTCATGGATTTGTTGTATATGTATTCCAGTCCATCTTTACCTGAGCGTGTGACAATAAAGACGCGTGAGTCATCAATGAGTAAGGATGTGCCTAGAGCCTCTTTTTTCCATAAGAGTTTCCCCGAATTCTCATCGTATGCTTCAATGGTACCATTGCTGACATTCCAGTCCATGCGACGGCGATCCCAATTTTTTCTAGCTCCCATTCGGTAGCCTTCCTTCCATGTGGCGGTGACAACCACCGAGTCTTCCACTGCAATAAGGCCGGGGATGTGCTGAGTCGGAAACTCATAGACGGTTTCACCTGTTTGGGTACTAACTTGAAGCATGGTGTTCTTCTTATAAGGCACAAAAACATGTTTTGCGCTCGAAGCCATGGGAGCCGTGTTTTCTACCAGTAGGCCACCATAGTACATATCGCCAAGGTTCTTTCGCCAGAGAAATCTGCCATTAAAGGCATCGCGGCAGGTCAGGTGCTGATCACGGCCGTATTGACTCCAGAAGCAATCGCCCAGATTTTCGTCAACAACTGTCGATAAAGTAAATATCCTGCCATCGGTCACAACCATTCCGCGGGTTGCTGAATAACGGTTTGAGCCTTGCTCTGGATTATTAAAGTTATTGGCCAGGCCAGCATTCCACTTGAATCCAACTGGAAGGTCAAAGTATTGGTCATTCGATAGAGGGTAGCCATTGGCGCCACGGTAGCGGTGTGTCCATGTATCCATTCCTTTGGGAAGTGGGATGTCTTCGAGTTTTGTGATTTTTCCTTTTGCACAGGTAATGAGCTTGCCCATGGGCGCTATACAGCGTCTAGCCTCTTCGAGTTTAAGCCCTTGGGATTTTGCCTGAGCAAGATCTGAAATAATGATGGCATTCAGAAGGAAATCACGATAAGGTAAAGGCGAGACGGGAATGAGCTCTGTGCTGATGATGCCCTGAAGATTCATTTCAGAGACTTTTTGATTAAATTTCGAGGCTTTAGATTGATCTAAAGCGATAACGTGAATTGAAGTATTACCTTTTTTTCCCAGGTCAAATAGTTGCTTTAAGGAATCTGCTTGAGGGCAGCCTATAACAGCAATGCAAGAACCTTGGAGGTCAGCAAGAGATTTGATTTCCTTGCTGCAAAGACTCAATGTAAGTAAGCAAATCGCAAAAAGGGTGTGGATGGCTCTGGGCATAATGAGAATGTGCTATTAAAAAGGGAGAGAAAGAATAATAAAGGGCCAAATACATAATATGGTACTCCATATGATAAGCTTTTAACCCGATTTTCATATATTATATTGTAATTTATTTGCTTACTAGAGTACACATATTATAGATCAATAAGGAGATTTATCTGATTTTCACATACTTATCCTATATTTAAACGTAGATATTCTTGAAATTGACCTTTATTTTGCTGAATTTATTTACTGATCGGCCCAAATGCTTTTAAGGGAGTGGATGGAGCAGTCCTTAATGGTCCCAGTTCCCTGAAAACTGATGGCTTGTTTGGACGGGTCGGAAAGAATAAAACTACTGGAAGTTGCTTCTCCTTTATTGACGAAAATTTCCATAGAGGCACGGTCAAGCAGAATTCTTAAGTCAACGTACCCATTGCGCTCTTGGGCAGGGATACGAGCCTGTTTGCAGATAAGAGAGTGGGTCTCCTTATTGTAACGAATTGTATTTCCGCGTAGGGATATTTCCATATCTGCTGCAGCAAAGGAAAGACTGAGGTCGATGAGTTCAAAATTTTTATTCTTGAGCTTTTCATTTAATCCCTGGACAGAAATATTTTGAAATGAAAGGCTATGGTCATAAAGTTTACTGATTTCTGCTATGGGGCTGCGAAGCAAGCGGTAGCCTTGAGCTGACTTCCTTAGGCTAAGGCGACAAGGGAAACTTAATTGTTGATTGAAAGGCATGTACAGTTCTCTGAATTCACTACCTTTAAGCCAGGCAATGGCCACTTGCCGTGAATTATGAGGAGTTTTTAGAGTTTGCGGAGCGTAATAACTTATGCCATACTCATTCCGTTCTGTTTCTCCCTTAGTTTGGAAGCTGTGCCCATCAAATTCTCCAACCTGATAATGGAAGCTTGCATCGTAGAGAATCCATTTTGTCTCTTTAGGATGATCTTCTACCTCAAGTTCTATGAGCCCGAGGGCTTCATTAAACCAATCCCCTTCATAGTCACTGGCAATTTCCCATTCTTTAAGATTGGTCGACCTAAAAAAACGACACCTCCCGGGTGTGCCCTTTCTCATCCACAGGACCATAACCCAAGCTTTGCTGGGTGCATGCCAGAAAACCTTAGGCCCTCTTTCTGATGGGTCAAAGCCTTGATTGGGAACGATGGCATTCATTTTTTGATGCCACTGAAAGGATTTTCCCTGATCTGTGCTATAAGCAAGAGATTGAATGCTAGGCGTTAAACCAAGTGTAGTGAAATTTAAAAGCGGAGCTGTATTGCCTTTTTGCAAACCGGAGTGATTATGGATATCAACGACTGATGAGCCTGGGTAGATGAAAGTGTTTTTTACCGGCGTGAGAGCATGTGCTTTTTGTGTCCATTTGATCAGATCGGGACTAGTGGCATGTCCCCAAGCGCAATTGCCCCACATTAAACCCTCAGGATTATGTTGAAAAAAGAGATGATACATTCCTTCGTGATAGACAAGACCACAGGGATTACTTAGCCAGTTCATGCGAGAGGTGAAATGAAATTGAGGTCTGGAGGATTGATTGTAATTTGTGGCAAGGTATGTGGTGTAATTGTTGAATTCGCCATCTGGTGAATAATTAATGGCGATATGACTCGCTCTGAAATCATCAACATTAATGTGTCCCCACCCCCCATTGTGGTTGTCTCGTATGAGGACTTTGGCTTCTTTACCTTTGAAGCGTGCCACATTAGCGGACTTTAAACTCATTTTTTCCTCGTTGTTTCCTACTGCTAGAAAGACCTCCTTGCCGTCTACAAGTAAAAATACCCCAAGGTACCTTCTGTCATTGCCGCCACCAATGCGAAAACACAAAAAATTGCTTTGAATGGTGAATGGGATAGAAGTCAGTGTCCCCATGGGGAGGTCCCCTCTGACGCCTCCTTTGAATCCATTTTTTCCATCATACTTTTCATAGGTGCCTACCCAGTGCTGACCTTGCATTTTGCTGCTACCACGAAAGCGAGCTGCAATATTATCCCCTTTAATAGGTTGGTGTTCAAATGCCTCTCCAGATGCAGTCCAGTTGTGGAGGTCGCCCCGTTCAAAATCGCTATTTTCAAAGAGTAATTTCGTATTGGACGCCTGGAGAGTTACGCTGAGCAACAAAAAAGTAATGAGAAATGTTTTGATCATATAAGTTTCATCTCTGCATCAGTGAGAAGGTGCAGTGAAAATCGTTTGAATAGAAGCAGGCAAGGAGGCGAGTTCTTTGGACGAAAATTGATCATGCCTCATGATAAGGCGATTGAGCCCAGGGATTTTGGCTACATGTTTAAGGTTGATCACGTAGGCGTTTTGAATATCCAGACTTTCGAGAGGCAGTTTTGTGAGTTGCTGGCTAAGGTCGTGATTTGTGCTCTTGAGAACAAGTTGCCGTAGTTTTAGTGATGCGAGTAATTGAATTGAGTGCGGTGAACTGAAAGATTGCTGCAGAACTTTTAAACCTTTGCCCCCTAACTGCAAACGTTCCTTTTTGGGATTGTATGCGAAGAGTTGAGAGCACCAACCTGGGTTATGTAGGTTAAGTAGACTATGGACGATCAAAGAATGGTCGACGCGATTCGCTCGTGCCAGACTGTCGTAGGTGCAAATAAGGGTGGATAATTGCAGCATAAGTTCAGTGTGCAAGTCTTCACTTAAGATACGATAGCTAAGTGGTATTCTTGGGTCGTGGGGGCATTCGAGAAGGTGCCTGATAAGATCGCATATTTTAAGTGCCTCAGGGTAACGTGATGTCTCGCTCTCATTTAGCGAGTAGCCATCGCCATGATAATTGAAAAAGAAAAAGGGAGCACATGCTTCGGCTATACTACTGGGGGCATTCCAACCTTCGCCTATGCATTCACGTGCAGCATTGAAGTCCAGCATTATAAAAGAGAGTACCCCCTTTCTGTTGATGAGGTTGAGACGGGCTTCTTTAGGGATTGATTTATTGAATAGGTGCTGGTCAATGTCACGTTCTATTCTAAGGAAAGAGTTAATGTCGGGTTTTGAGGTGTTTAGGTCGCGTGCGATGAGGCGGATCCATTTGCTGAGATTCCTTAAGGAGTCATCTATGCCCTTATTAAGAGTTAAGGTTTTTTGAATATAATATAAATCCATCGCCTCATTTGCTTCCCTCCGATGAGTGATTGCAGCATGGCGTTGTTCGCGGGCAATGCGCATTTGTTTTTCAGCAATATTACGCTGCTGTTCGGCTTTGAATTTTTCAGCAACAGCCAGCTGCTCGCTTTGTTTAATTCGAATCATAAAAAGCGTTAATAAAAAAATAAAGAGCACCAAGCCCATGCCAATGAGGTTGAAAAGAAGGCGGTTGCGGTGGTACATTAAGGAGGCAAGGCGGATTATACCTGCATTTTCTGCTGTGGTGGCAAAACCAGAGAGGAAGTTCTCCACCTCGTCTCTCAGGTGTAAGACATCATGATAGCGATTTTTAGGCTTTCTTGCCATAGCTTTTAAAACGACAGCATCAAGGCGTTCGTAAGATTTTGTGTGACTTCTTTCGCTAGGGGGTGTAAGATCACCTTCACAGGTTTGATCTAGAATATCTTGAGTGCTCCCTTCGTAGGATCGTTCATGGGTGAGGATAGAATAGAGTAGAGCTCCTAAGGCATAAATGTCGGTATGGTAACCTATATTTTCCGATTCTTCAATTTGTTCCGGTGCCATATAGCCTGGAGTTCCATTAATGAGACCGATGAGAGTCAGATCGTTGAAAACTTTTGGGTCAAGTCCCAGTATGCCTAACTTTTCATTTTTATCTTCAGAGATTACTTTCCCTAGGCCCCAATCACAAACAATCACCTCGCCGTAAGAGCCGACCTGAACATTTTCGGGTTTTAGGTCAAGGTGGATGACGCCCCTGGAATGGGCATAGGCTACGGCGTCGCAAACTTTCAGGAAGATTTCAAGGCACTTATCGAGGGAGTAGCGTTTTTCACTTAAAGGGTCTTTTTCGAGAAGAGAGAGGATGATATCTTTAAGTGTCGTGCTTGATTTTAGCTCCATGGCAAAGTAGGGGCGATCATTCTTTATGCCAGCATCAATCACTTTAATAATACTAGGGTGCTCAAGTCGCGCTGTGAGTCGTGCTTCTCTTAAGAATGCATCAAATGAGTCGGCTCCAAACTCTTCTTTCATAACGGCAAAGGCGACATCCTTTTCCAAGCGAAAATCGTGAGCTCGGGAAACAATTTTCATGGCACCACGGCCAAGTTCTTCTTCGATTTGGTACCTCTCGCTAATGGATTTTAATTCTTTATAGAGGGGGTGGACTTCATCTGCATCGAGGGATGAAACGCTTTGATTGTAGAGAGACTTAAGTGAATTGACGACAGAATTATCTGAGAAGAAATCTGAATCAATCCCTTCGTTTTCTTTATCCTTGTCCTCTTTGTTCACGTCTCAAGTTCATTACGCAGACGTTCAATTTCCTTTACGATGACAACTTTGACTCTGTTGGTTAGATTTCGCACTGTTTGATCTTTAATATCAAGCATGGTGGCGATCTCTTTGATTTCTTTGCCTTGCAAGGCCAGCTTGAAGACTTCTATGGCATGACCACGAAAGTGACCAGAGACATTTTTGAGGGCGAGTTGTGTGATGTACTCTTGCCACTCTGTTTCGTAGCGCTCTTCAATAAAATCTTGTCGGTCATCCTCAAGTAAATGGAATAGATCCGCCGAATCAGCTGATATATGAGTTTTTTTGGAAACCTCAGTCATATGAGTGATGGCAGTGTTGCGAATAATGGTGATAAGCCAAGTTCGGAACTTGGCGCGCGACTTATCATACTTATCGAGATTTTTCCAGAGTCGTACCATCACCTTCTGAGTGATGTCCTCACATTCTTGCTGAGGAATAGAAAATTTCCTGAGAAGAATAAGAATAAAATTGGAGTATACGGAAGAAAACTCTTCCCATGCATCCATGTTGCTTGGGTTTGAGGCTCGCTGAAGCAATGTCATGCGAGTATTATGTTCTTCGTACTTCACAAGGGTAAAGTATAACAAAACCATAAGATTTCAAGCTTTTCACTTTATCTTTGTGAAAAAAAATAATCTAACTCATATTCTCCTTCATATGGGTAGAATCTTTGTGAAATTTGGGGGAAATACCTCTAGCTTATCGTTGAAAAAGCATAGATAGATTGGGTTTTGTACTCTTCGCCAGGGTTTAAAATGATATCGGAGAAGCCTTTTTGATTGATGGAATCAGGGAATTGCTGGGTTTCCAAAGCCATGGCTCCTCGGTAAATATGGGCTTGACCATTTTTTCCTTTGGTTTTGCCATCGAAGAAGTTTCCTCCGTAAAACTGCAGTCCAGGCTCTTGGGTGTAGACCTCAAGAGCTCGGCCGCTTGTGGGCTCCTCGACTCTTGCTGCTAGATTAAGCCCTTTGCCCTTAGAATTATTTAAGACCCAATTATGATCATAGCCAGCGCCATGTTGCAGTTGTATGCAGTCTTTTTGTTTGTGTAAATCTCGCCCAATGGCCTTTGCTGTTCTAAAATCAAAAGGCGTTCCTGTGACCGAATCGTGTCTTCCAAGCGGGATGAGGGTTTTGTCCACAGGCGTAAAGCGATCGGCATTAATCATGAGCCTGTGATCGTTGATGGTATTTCCTTCCCCTGCTAGGTTGAAGAAGGGGTGCCAGGTCAGATTCACAACTGTTTTTTTATCCGTGCGCGCTCGGTAGGATAGGATAATCTCATTTTTATGGGATAATTCGTAACGTAGATCCACATGCAGATTTCCAGGGTAGCCGAGTTCACCATCTTTTGAGAGGATATGGAGATGAATAAATTGATCGCCCACATCAACAACATCCCAGGCTTGGTGATGGAAACCTTTAGGGCCGCCGTGCAAATGATTGACTCCGTTATTGATTGGCAATTGGTAGGTGACGCCATCGATGTTAAATTTGCCACTTGCGATTCTATTGCCTACGGGCCCTACGATGGGGCCGTGAAAGGGCTCTGGGCAGGAAATATATTCGTCTAAAGTGGGGAAACCCGTGACGACATCACAAAATTGACCCTTTCTATCCGGTGCCAAGATTGAAACGACCCTTGCCCCATAATTGGTGAAAGAAACGCGCATGCCCTTGTTGTTTTTTAGGGTATAAAGCTTCGTTTTTTTGCCCTCAATGACTTTTTGGAAAGCTTGCGGGTCTAAGGCTTTTGGGTAGGGGTTATTATCACTTCTTAGAGAATTGTTGGAACACCCTGTGAGACAAGCCATAGCAGAAAGAGCCCCTGCGCTATGGCTTATGAATGACCTTCTTGTCTGTGACATACCCATTTTCCTCAAATAATTGATTAAAGTCATTAAGGATACCATAGCTTTGAGGGAAATAACTCGTTTAAATTGATTTTATTCTGATAAGAATCGATAAGGAAAAAATGAGTTATTAGATGAAATAAATGAGTACCATATTATATTACCTTCACTCCCCCTGAGACTTTCAAATGAAAATATCTTCAGTCCGCCATTATTTATCTATTCCTACTTTCTTGAAAAAACATCTGCCGCTGCAGTGCCTTTTTCTGCTCCTGAGTGTAACATGTTATGGCGCAGATGACGGTTTTGCCCCAGAAATCACCGATCTCAATGCTCAGGATATGTCTATGGCATTGGAGAAGAAAATTCCTTATTTGGAGACTCCTTATATCAGTGCAAAACCACGAGATATGAAAGATGGTATTACTGTCGGGGAATTAGGAAAAGATGGTGGCGATAAAGAAGCAATGATGGCTTTTGCGCAAGAAATTGGCGAAGAGCCTAATAAAGTAGAACGCAGTAAAACAGATAGTGTTCTCGTTTACTACAAAGGAAAGCTTCTTTTTGAGTCCTATTACCGTCGTGGCCGAGAAAACATTCCTCATTTTCAGATGTCTATAACCAAATCATATACGGGATTTGCCTTGGCTCGAGCCATTCAATTAGGGTATATGGATATGGAAGATCTGCAAAAACCTATCTTTAACTACTTAGCAGAGGTCGATCAAACGAAGCTATCGAAAGAAGCTCTTGATATTACTTTGGCAGAAACTCTCAATATGACTTCTGGGCTTGAACTCATTAGAGAAAAAATCAAAGCTTATAAAGAAACGCCAGAAAAACTTAAAGGTCAGGGGCAGATTCAAGCCTATTTTGATAGCAGTAAGCCAATTGTGCCTGCTCCACGTAAATTCAGGTACCAGCCTTCAGACCCGGCCATTATCATGCAGATTCTCGAATCCATTGTGCCCGGAAGCGCCAAAGATTTCATTGCGAATGAACTTATGGGCAAGATGGGCATCTCTCAATATGCCTGGCAGGAAGATACGAGTGGTTTACCAAAATCAGCCGCAGGTTCAAGTTTTCGCTCTCGCGATATGCTCAAGGTTGGCATTATGCTCCTTAATAAAGGCGTATGGAATGACGAACAGCTCATTCCTGCAGAGTTTGTCAATAAAGCACTTAGCCCTATTACTTTGAGTTACGGAGCCAATTATTACGGCTACTTTTGCTGGAATCAGACGATTAATGTGAGTGGCAAAAGTTATGGCTGCTGGCAACTACGAGGAGCTCTTGGGCAGTATGTCATGATTATCCCTGAAGAAGATATTGTCGTGGTCGTTACTTCCCATGGAGCTATGGGACCACTGCTACAAGGCATTCCAAAACGAATTCTTCCTGCTTTTATAGGTCAATAGTTATGAAGCAAATAATACGATTATGTATAATGCTGATGTCATCTGCAGCAATGATTTTTGCCGCAGAGACTCCTAATGTTATTCTTATTTTAACTGATGACCAAGGTTATGGTGATATGTCGGGGCATGGCAACCCGATTATCAAAACACCGGCTATGGACAAGCTCAGGGAAGAAGCTGTGCGTTTGACTGATTTTCATGTGGCTCCCAAGTGTACCCCAACCAGAGCCTCTTTAATGACAGGCATGGACTGCATGCGTACAGGGGCCACTCGAGTGTGCCAGGGTCGCTCCATGGTATATCGTGATATCAAAATGATGCCTGGATACTTCGCCGAATCCGGCTATGCCACGGGTATGTTTGGTAAATGGCACCTTGGAGATGCTTACCCTCACCGTCCACGTTTTCGTGGTTTTGAAGAAGTGCTTTCATTTCGTGCCTGGGGCATTACCTCACTGGCAGATTATTGGGGCAATAGCTACTTTGACCCGGTTCTGATGAAAAACGGAGTTGATACAAAATATAAAGGGTACATCACAGATATCTTTTTCGATGAAGCCATGAAATGGATGGGAGAGTGTGCCGAGAAGAAAAAACCATTCTTCGTCTATATCCCTACCAATACTCCTCATACCCCTGAGGTCGTGGCTAAAGAATATTCATCGCCTTATAAAGGAAAGTATGAGGGAAAAGAAATTCCCGATATTTTTTATGGTATGATCACCAATATAGATGAAAACTTGGGTAAGCTTGAAGCCTTTCTTAAAGAAAAGAAGTTACGCGATAATACGATTCTGATCTACCTTTCGGATAATGGAACTCAAAACTTAAAAGCTTATAAGTTATATAATTCAGGTATGAATGGTAAAAAAGGTATGCTGGAAGATGGTGGACATAGGGTGCCTCTTTTTGTTCGTTGGATCGATGGCAAATTAGAGCATGGCAAAGATATCGGAGGCTTAACAACTGTGCAAGACCTCATTCCAACCTTGGCAGAATTGTGTGGCCTTAAAGGTGACGTTTCGAAACTAGATGGAACGAGCCTTGCTAGCTTACTACGAGGAACTGAACAAGAAGTGAAAGAACGTATTATGGTGACTCAGTTTGGCCCACATTGTAAAAAATGGGACAGTACAGTCGTCATGAAAGATTCATGGCGTCTGATTAATAAAAGACTTTATAACATCGAAAATGACCCTCATCAAGACAATAACGTCTTCGCCAAACACCCAGAGGTGGCCAAAGAATTAGCGGGGCATTACGATCGTTGGTATGAAGAGACAAAGCCAATATGGGATAAAGAACGCTACACTATCGTGGGGACTGAACATGAGAACCCGCTGGTTCTCTATGCCAGTGATTGGATTGGCGGCTACTGTGATAATTCAGGTGGTCTTTTTGTGGCTAAAGCCCGTGGTTATTGGGACATCATAGTTGATAAGGACGGAGAATATGACTTTGAACTACGCCGGTGGCCGGAAGAGTCCGGTAAAACTTTCATTGAGCCGGTGGGGCCTAAGGGCTGGCAGAAAAAATCTGCACGACCCATTGCAAAGGCGCAATTAATGATTGGGGAATTTGATTCTACGGTTGATACCAAACCAGAAGATACGGTCGCAAAATTTAGCGTTAAGCTAACAAAAGGTAAGAATAAAGTTACTGCGAATCTGCTGGATAAGAATGGAGCTATTTTGTGTGGCGCCATGTATGTGAAGGTTAATCGCAAGTAAAAATTTAGTTATTATATATTAGTGGGGTGCCTTTTTGGCATCCCCCAGGTAAAATTATTAGGATTTATATGGATTATTCTTGCCTGAGCATACTCAAAGAAAAAAATAAACTGGCTATTCAGAGAGCTTTTTTTTAAAAGGCACGAAGGCACTAAGAATCCTAAAAGGCTATGGGTTAATGCTTTTTGAACGGCATAAGCTGAATTAACAATCTACTCAGTCTACTCTAAAGAATTATAATAGCCGCCGGGGCTATAAAAATTCTTTCAAACTTCACAAAAGTTAATGTCCAGTAATTAAAACTTATCGGAAAGAGCTAGTTAGAAGTACTAATTCTTTAAGGAGAAAAACATTGAAGAAGTTAATTGTTTTATTAGTGTTGTTAA
>JADGBV010000075.1 GCA_015231345.1 Planctomycetota bacterium | reverse complement strand
AATAAACTGAGAATAGCTCAAACCGACAATTATACCCCTCCGGTAATGGGATTTCTCATTCCAGCCCCTCCAGTCAATTCTGAGAGATGTCTAGAATCTTTGCAAGTGGAGCATCAGAAGGCCCCGAAGACTTATTAAAGTATGAGTTTGCAACATCTAGAGGAATTCTTATGAGGGTTATGAGCGCAGAAGCATTCTCAAACTGCCCGTAAATATTATTTGAGCCGAGTATTTGAATTATGCCGTATAAAGTGCAGTTTATGATTAGTATTCAATTGTAGAAAAGGAATGAATTGAAAATTACCCGAATATATTTCACCTTAATCTTGCTCACTTTTTTCTCCCCCAACCTTCAGGCAGGCTCCAAAAAGGTACTTTTGGCTATCTTGCCCTTTGAAAACAAAGCCGGTCTTCAAGAGCAATGGTTATCTCAAGGGATCGCCGATACACTCACAACAAAGTTTCAGCAAGTCGAGGGCGTGCGCTTAGTCGATAGGCTGCAAGTAAATATCTTATTGCATAAAGCTAAAAGTGATGGCACAGATCTGAACTCATCGTTATTTGGAGCGAACTATTTACTGGTAGGATCTTATACTGTTTTTGAAGAGAAAATACGCCTGTCGGTCCGAATTGTATCGTCCGAATCATCCATAATTAATAGCAATATGATGATCTCAACCCAAGGTCTCGTCGCTAATATTTTATCCATTCAGACCGAACTCGCTCGTGAATTGGCGAAAAAGTTGAAATTAGAATGCCCTGAAAGCTTATTGGCCCTAAGTGATGGAAAAAACTTCTCCTCTTACAAGCTTTATAATCGTGGGAAACAAAAATTTGAGCAATCACAATACCAGGATGCCATCGATCTTTTTATAAAAGCACAAAAGGAAAATGAAGGCTTTTATTTCTCAGAAGCTCACTCTTGGGAGGGCAAAGCAAGAATTGCCCTTGGTCAAGCGAGCAAAGATAAGGAGTCCCAGAAGAGGATACAAGAGGAGCATATTGAGAAGTTCAGAAAAGATGCAGGACAGGCCTCTTTTGCTTATTATGATCTAGGAATTGCCTTGCAAGAAGCAGGAGAGTACGAGCAGGCCATCTCGGCTTACAAGGAGTATTTGCGATGGATCGATGATTCCAACCGAAATATCATTTGGGAAGTCGATAATGTACCAGGAGAACTGGCCAATATCCGGTATTTTGTCAAAGATGCTAAACTTGTCCGATTGACCAATTACCGTATAAAACAGGAACGACACTTTCCTGTAGTTGAGGGCAAGTATTTGATCCTTTTCATGAAGTACCAAATTATCTGTTATGATGTCTATACAGGAGAAGAAATATGGAAAACTGTCAGACTAGAGAACCTTACTCACGCTGTTATCAAAGATGATACAGTATACGTCTGCACCGATTTCGCTGTTTTATTAGTCAGCATGAGTTCGGGAAAAGTCACGGAGAGCTTACCACTTCCATGTCGCAGAGTGTATATTCAAGAGCTTTTAGTCAGTTGTGATGGAAACAGGGTGTCGCGACTAAATGCCTCTAGAAAAGGGGGGATTAGAATAGAAAGCATTAATCGCATAACAGAGAACAAAAAAATCACATCGCTTGAAGCAGATTGGAATGTAGAGTTTATGACTCCCTTTTTTGGGAGAAAAGGGGATTTTGTATTTCTTGGCAAAGGATATGTCTATCGCATTCACAATTCAAGCCGGCAGGTTACTCATAACACTCACAATGATTACTTTGCTAGTGATTTCATGAATGAGTCAATGGAGTGGAAGAGTTCCAATCCTGAAGTCCTAAAAAACTTTCCAGTTCTTAACTTGCTTTATAAGAATCCTGAAACACCAGGACTGAAGCGATGTATAAATCGCAATATTAACTTCGAAAGTATAAGTGAAAAATATTATACTCAGACGCTCAAAGGTGTTATCGGTTTATTCGATAGACAGACAGGCCAGTATTTATCGTCCTTAGGACATGAAGACTATTGGCATGAAAGGGATGGTTATCTTTATTCTAGACCTACAGAACATATGGACGACAGCCAACTCTACATTAAGAAAACCATAAAAGAGAGCGGTCAATTGGTATGGAAATATAGGGTTCCTTCTCTGGATCAGATTGTGGCCCTAGGGCCGAAAGGCCCCATATTGAAAGCAAACAATAGATTATTCTGCATAAATGAAAACATAGACGAAACATCAAGCAACTTTCACCTTCAAGCATATCAGCGACTTAGCCAATGTCATATCGCTATAAATCAACATGAAGAGGCCAAGGTAGCCGGTGAAAAAGCCTTAGCCATCAACCTTGATTTTTGCCCTGTTCATTATGAGCTTGGCCTTATTAAGTCTCGAAAAGACGCGTCAAAAAGTGAAAAGGCGGAAGCCCTGAGACATTACAATTCGTATTTAATTAATTGGGATGGCAATGCAGATAAAAAACAAAAAGCTCACCAGTACCTTCGTGATAATGGAAGAGTTTTAAAAAGGGTAGTCAGTGAGGCTAAAACGGTACACCCAAAGGCTGTTTGGGAAGAGAAGAAAAAACAACTGAAAGCATGGGACGGCAAAACTTTATGGCATAACCATAAAGCTCATTGTCTATCTTTTTCAAAAGAGAAGCCCACTGCAGTTGCCGAAAAGTATAATATGATTTATACAATTGACCTTGCTAATAATTCCAAGTGTTATGAATACGAACGAGACAGGGATTATGTTAGGAAGTTAACACCAATAAGCAGGAATTACTGGGTGGAACCTCTAACATATCACAATTCTTTTTTCACAATAGAAACTGTTGATAGCCTAGAGTTCCTCAAGAGAGTTGATCTTATTGAAAAGCACGAAGAATTAATTCCACTCGCTCAAAAAACTTTGAAGAACGGTTTTTATGCAGGATCAATATTGGATGATAAGCTTATGTTGATTTTCTTCACTTATAATAAGTCCTCCGGAGAAGATGGCAAGAACCATTTCTGGCTTATTGATTTGAGAAGTAAAACTATCTTGACCCGTCATGGATTACCTGGAAGAAGCGCTAACAATAATATATCCTTTGATTGGGCCGGGCGCTATGCTTTCCATAAGGGGTATAGACTGGAGACATTGCACAGAATAGATAGTCTTACGGGAGAAGTATCTGAAATCACCAATTATTCAGATAAAGCAGATGTCTACACATTTAGCCAAAAGGGGAGAGTCTTTTTTAGATCGATGTGCAGAAAGTGCAAGACTCATAATACGATCCATAAGGAACATTGCCCTTCTTATAAAAAAGGCACTTTGGTATCTAATCCAAAGTTATGTATTTTAGACTCCAATACCGGCGAACTGCTCCATCTATCAGACTTACCGGATAAAAACAAAAATTATTTCATTTTCAAAGATCAACTAGTATACAAGCACCCCCTAATCCCTCACAGCGGCAACTTATTTATGCATATCGACAGCCCCTACGGGGGCACATGGTTCGACCTGAAAGGAGAAGATTACCCCGCAGAATGGTTTCCCGATGAATATGAAATAATAAAAGAAAAGATGGGTGGTATAAAAGCAAAATAAACCCCATTCATCACCCTCCAACCGCTTTTAATCCCTATAGATTCTATCACTCTGACCCAATTCATGACAAAGCAAATCACTTTGACTTGACAATGCCATCGATGGCATAAAATGGACATTATGGCAACAATCCATGATATCGCTAAATTGGCAAACTGCTCAGCACGCACAGTCAGTCGGGTTCTCAACAACTCTGGCCCTGTTGCAATTGGCACACGAGAAAAGATCGAAACACTGATCCAAGAGAACAATTTTCAGCCCAATATGGGCGCACAAGCCTTGCGAAATGGCAAAAAACGCTGTATCGGGCTCATTCAAAACTCAAGTGACAGTGAGGTCAATAGAAGAAGGACAGACACATTGACACAACTTTTCAGTGGGCAAGATTATTCACTTCTTATTCACCGCTCCAGAAACCCTGAACATGAAGAAGAATTAATCAGGCTCATGAAAACTCACTGTGATGCCTTAATTATATTCACATCCAGCAATCAAGAAGAAAGTCCTGAGATGAATCAATTGCAAAAAGAGAGCTATCCCTTTATCGTTATCGATCCACCCACAAAAGTCCCCTACCCTTCAATCACCATAGAAAGGTCCAATGCTTACCGCGATGCCGTTTTAACGTTAGCTGAAAAAGGACGAAAAAATATCGCTCTTATTGTCGAAACATTTAGGCAAGAAGATCGAATTCGAGGTTACAAAAAAGGACTAGAAGTTGCTCAGCTTTCTTTCGACCCTAAGCTCATCATCCATAGCGAAAAAAGCTACGAAGGGGGTGTGCTTAGCGGAAGGTCTATTATTAATCAGGTAAAATCAAATAGCATTGACGCCATTCTATGCCACAATGACCGCATAGCCCTTGGCATCATGCGTAGCCTCATTAACCATGAGGTGAAAGTTCCTGAGCAAGTGAGTATTATAGGTTTCGATAACGATGCTTATGGAGCTTACATATCGCCTTCACTCAGCAGCATAGATCAGGGCAAAGATGAAGTTGGTACATATATTTATGAACAACTTTATCAACACTTAGACAAGAGACTTAGCATACAAAGCCGTACATACAACACCACTTTAATCATTCGTGAATCTATTTAAAGGAATATTATGACTCAAAAAGCCGACATTGGCCTTATAGGCCTCGCTGTTATGGGCGAGAATTTAGTACTCAATATGGAGAGCCACGGTTTCACTGTTGCTGTTCATAATCGAAGCACAGACAAAGTGGATGCTTTTGTCCAAGGCCGCGGGGCTGGCAAAAAAATCATTCCCTGCCATACCATTGAGGATCTCGTCTCTAACTTAGAAACACCTCGAAAAATCATGTTAATGGTCAAAGCGGGACCAGTTGTAGATATTTTCATTGATAAGATAAGCCCCCTGCTTGATAAAGGTGATATCATTATTGATGGAGGAAACTCACATTTCCCAGACTCAAACAGACGCTACGATAGCCTTAAAGAAAAAGGAATTCATTTCGTCGGTTCTGGCGTATCAGGCGGAGAAGAGGGAGCTCTTAAAGGACCAAGCATGATGCCCGGCGGAGCACCCGAAGCCTGGCCAGCCATCAAACCTATCTTTCAAGCCATTGCCGCAAAAGTCGATAACGGCGAAGCATGCTGCGATTGGATTGGTGAAGGAGGCTCAGGTCACTTTGTCAAAATGGTTCATAATGGCATTGAATATGGTGATATGCAACTTATCTGCGAAGCCTACCATATCATGAAAGATGTACTGAAAATGTCACATGATGAGATGTCAGCAGTCTTCAAAGACTGGGAAAACGACAAACTAAGCTCATACTTAAATGAAATCACGGGCGATATCCTAGCCTATAAAGCTGAAGACGGCGAACCACTACTCGATAAAATACTCGATACTGCCGGTCAAAAAGGCACAGGAAAATGGACAGGCATAGCCTCTCTAGAGCTAGGCATACCGCTGACTCTTATCGGAGAAGCTGTCTATTCTCGATGCCTATCAGCGCAAAAAGACAAAAGAGTGAAAGCGAGCAGTAATTTCTCATCTACGCTTTCTCCTTTTGAAGGCAACAAAGAAGAATTCTTAACTAACCTAAGAGATGCTCTCTATGCGTCAAAAATCATATCTTATACCCAAGGCTACGAACTTATTCAGGCTGCAGCCAAAGAGTTTGGCTGGAAACTCAACTATGGAGCCATAGCTCTTATGTGGCGAGGCGGTTGCATCATTCGCTCTGCTTTTCTCGGAAAAATCAAAGAAGCTTTTGACGTAGAACCTAACTTAGAGAATTTACTTATGGCTCCTTATTTTAACGAAAAAGTTCAAGAGTGCTCCAAAGGCTGGAGAAATGTTATTTCGACGGCAGTCAATCAAGGCATACCTGTACCCGCCATCAGCACAGCATTAAACTACTTCGATGGCTTTCGCTCTGCACGTTTACCAGCAAATCTTCTTCAAGCTCAAAGAGACTACTTCGGTGCGCACACTTATGAGAGACTGGATAAACCCCGCGGAGAGTTTTTCCATACTAACTGGACTGGTCGAGGTGGCAATACAGCCTCAAGTACTTATAATTTATAGTTAGCATTCAAACCACTGATTAAAAGCACAATAACAAATGCTCCAGATAGCGTTCTTCGCTATCTGGAGCATTTTACATCTGGGCGATCGCTGCTATAACAATAGCACGCGTCGCAGCCGCCACTTCTCAATAGGCATCTTTACACGTCTACTTCACCAGACCCATCACCTCGGGATAGAAAGAAACGAAGTACTGTCGGCCGAAAATGACCCCGTAGCGATATAGGACCGATCACCAGTCGATCGACTGATCATAAGGGCTGATGACCAGTCGACCGAATAAGCCTCATTGCGATCAGCCAGTCATCCGAACAAACCCAGTAGCGATCGAATGGTCGTAAGTGCCCATGGCCGGTTAGCCGGCTAAGCCTAACTGCAATCAACGATCGAGAACCGAAAGCCTGTGGCCCCAAAAAAAAGCCCCTTAGCGATCGAATGATCGCAAGGGGCTAAGATCGATCGGCCTAAGATAAGCCGATGTGCTGCTTATAGCTCTATTTCACCAAACCCATCAATTCAGGCAAGATCATAGACAAAGAAGGCACATAAGTAATTAAAAGCAGCGCTACGCCCATAGCACAAAAGAAGGGAATCATGGGCACCGCAACTTTGGACATTTCTACCTTGCCCACACTACAACCTATAAACAAACAACTTCCCACTGGCGGAGTGCATAGTCCAATACAAAGATTAGCAATCATCACGATGCCAAAATGCAAGGGGTGCATACCCAATTCCATGACCACAGGTAAAAAGATTGGCGTAAAAATCAGCACCGCTGGAGTCATATCCATAAAGGTCCCCACAAGCAGAAGAAGCATATTGATGACCAAAAAGATAACGATCGGATTATCCGAAAGGGCAAGCAGAGAAGCACTGATCACTTGAGGCACATTGTGAATGGTTAAAAAATAACTCATGGCACAGCTCGATGCTATAAGCAACATAACGATAGATGTGGTAATAGCCGATTGAAGAAGAATTTCAGGCAGATCTTTAACTTTCACCTCGCCATAAACCACCATAGCCAAGAAGAGAGAATAGGCTACAGCGATAGCTGCTGCTTCAGTGGCGGTAAAAACACCCCCCAGTATACCACCCATAACAATAACAACGAGAGTCAGGCTAAGAACAGCTCTGCGGAATCTGTACCACACTTCACCAATGGAACTTGCTTCTCCACTACCATACCCTCGAATATAGGCAAGAACGCCACCCACCAGCATAATAAGAAGTCCAGTGACAATACCGGGAATAATCCCTGCCAAAAACATACCCGCAATGGAAACACTACCAGCAGAAACCGCATAAATAATCATGATATTGCTAGGTGGTATAAGCAAGCCCGTTGTGGCAGCAGTTGTCGTAATGGCGACACCGTAACTGCGATCATAACCTTTCTTTTCCATTTCGGGAATAATAAAGCCTCCAATGGATGAAACGGCGGCAGCAGCACTGCCCGAGATAGAACCAAAAAGCATACAGGTCAAAGTATTCACGTAGCCCAAGCCCCCTGTAAAGCGTCCCATCAGAGCATTGGCAAAGTCGATAAGACGAACCGCCATACCCCCGCGTCCCATAAGTAGACCCGATAGAACAAAAAATGGGATCGCAAGTAGAGCAAAGCTGTCGATTCCATTAACCATTTTCATAGCCACCACAGCATCGGGAGCTTCACCAGTGGCCAATATTGCAACGACAGTAGAAGCAGCAATGGCAACAGCAATTGGAACTTTCATTAATAACATGCAGATAAAAGAAACCAGTAGTAATAGGCAGGCGATCATCATGATTTAACCTCCTCGGGAGCACTAAACAGTGTCTCCAAAAAATGTCCCACAGTAAATACGACCGTAAATAGACCTGAAAGAGGAACCACTGCATAAACATGTCCTTTCATTAAGAAAGGCAAAGCCATCATACGCTGCTCCATTTCCAATGTATGAAGCACCAGCTTCATTCCTCCCACAACAAGAACGGCTGCGGTAAAGACCAATATCACCAGATGAACAAGCATCGCCATGTAACGCCTTGCATCGGGACTCACCTTATTGAATACGTAATCCAATCCCAAGTGAGCTCGGCAACCAAAAGCGAGGCTAGCCCCAAGAAAAGATGTCCATATAAGTAGGATGCGCGCCAGTTCTTCGGTCCAACTACTTTGACTTCCTAAAACAAAGCGAGAAAGAACGCCCCATATGACATCCAGAACCAGAAGGCTCATGACTAGTATCAATGAAAACTCAAGCACTTTTTGCAGCACCTTCAGGACAGAATTGAGTGGAGCGACCATTACTTCACCTCCGATATTAGATTAAAATAGTCGCCTACAGGAGTTCCTTTGTGACCTAAAACCATTGACTTCACAGAGTCCCTAAAAGCTGCTCCATCCACCTTTACGACCTTAACCCCATGCTCTTCTTCCATTTCTTTAAGAGCAGCGTCACTCTTCGTTTGCCATAAAGTGCGCTGAAAAACAGAGGACTCTTGAGCAGCCTTTTGCAACCACTCTTGCTCACGAGGAGAAAGCTTATCGTAAATAGGTGCGCTAGCCATAAGCATATCTGGGATCCGAGTATGAGCATCAAGACTGAAGTGTTTACAAACTTCGTAATGCTTGTTAGTCACAAAACTCGGTGGATTATTCTCTGCACCATCCACAATTCCCTGCTGAAGAGCACTATAGAGCTCTCCCCATGCAATAGGAGTAGGAGCACCTCCCATTGCCGAAACCATCTGAATGGCCATTTGAGAATTCATAACTCTAATTTTCAAACCCTTAAGGTCAGCAGGCTTTGTAATGGTACGATCTATACTATAGAAGTTACGGCTACCGGCGTCATAATAACACAAGCCTTTTAGGTTTTTACTCACACCTTTTCCCAAAAGATCACGCCCGATATCTCCATCCAGCACCTTCCAAAAGTGATCACGATCTCGAAACACGTATGGCAGACCAAAAACGCCCATTTCAGGAACAAATCCCTCCATGGGAGCAGCAGATGTTTTGGTAAGGGCTAGCTCTCCGCTTTGCAGCATTTCCATCATCTGAGTTTCACCTCCCAACTGACTCGAAGGGTAAATTTCCAGACTCATCTGCCCTCCTGACAATTCTTCCAGTCGCTTTTTCATATAAAGCATGCCTTCGTGCACGGGGTGAGTCCGATCAAGAGTGTGCCCCAATTTCAGGATTCGAACTGACTCCCGTGAATCAGCTTCTCCGCTTGTGATGACAAATGCCAAAAGAAGACTAACCAAAAGTCCTCCACTTAGCACACCTAGAATAAAAAATGAACTTCGTTGTCCCATTGTCGAATACCACACAAAAATGATCGAATACAAAAAGAGTCTAAGCTAACTGGGCAAAATGGCCTTCAAATTCACATTATAAAAACTTAAATATCGGATCATTTGATTTTCTATTTGTAAAACAATGGATTAGATGATAATTATTTTGCATTTAAAGTTCTCTAAAGCCATTTTTCAAGATCTTATTTTGTGTTAAAAATGAATTTATACTGAATGAACACAGCTTTTCAGATCACTATTAATATTCTGATTCCCTGCGCATCAGGCATGCTCTTTCTCTTGTACGGAGTGGTTTTTCATCTTCTAAAAAGCAAAGCAGAACCAAATGCAGCTGCAACCAGCTCTAGATTTTCACTCTGCCTTGTCTGTCTTTCACTGGCATTGATCTCTCGCCCCCTACAGATGCTTCTGGGACCACACCCCCTCCCTCTCATTCTGGTCTGCATACGCATGAGCTTATTTAATGCGCTCGTTGCACCCTTGCTTTTCTGGGTCAGCTACGAAATGAGCCTGGGTGAATTGCCCCGCAAAACACGCAATGCCATCTTTTCCCTTGGCTTGCTCTCATCTCTACTCTATTCTGCAGCCATGATCGTAGGAACAGATCATAGTATTATTGCCTACCACTTTGGAGCCTGGCCAGCTTACGATTCCTACACCCCAACCCTCACACCACCCTGGTACGCTAGAGAATGGAGCCAATTAGGCCAAGGCCTTGGCATGACAATTCTGGGAGGAGCAGGAGCATGGATCGCCCTGCGCACAGCCACCCAGAAGAACGCAGCCACACATTTAAAGACACAACTCCGAGCATATGGAATTGGCATTGGCTTATTCACTCTTTCTTTCACCATTGGCACCATCAGCAAAGAATGGTGGCTGTACTATTTAGTATCAGCCCCTTCTGCACTCATTATGGGACAAGCCCTGCTAGCCAGAATACTAGAACTCAAACGCCGATCACAAATGCTAACCCCTTTGGTCCGCGACGAACTTCTCTCACAGTTAAGTGGATCCTCATTTAATTCCCAACGAGCCCAAGAGCTCTTAGACCTTTCAAACCACAATTTCCATCCCACAGTGGCCTGGGTGCTACAGTCTGGGCAAGAAAATACTCCAGTCCAGGAGCAATTATCAGAACGCACAGAACTTGAAGCAAAAATAACATCCGCCACAAAAAAACTCATTAACCCTACCCCATCAATCCTGCTTCCTATGGGATCAGGTTGCTTTACCCTTCTCCTTGAATATTCAAATAAAGATCCAAATAGAAAAACGCAGGCTCATGAATTTCTCGAGACAATCCAGCAAAACTCCAAAACGGATATCTACCTTGGCATTGGCAGCATCACTAAGTTCGAGGACATCCAAAGGTCCTACCTAGAAGCTGCCCATGCTGCCAAAGCAGCTCTGACTCAAAAAGTCTATCTACTCAACTACGATGATTTACGAAAACAAACAGGCCCGCCAAGCTACCCCACAAAAGAGAGGGAAGAAATGATGAACGCACTGAAATCGGGCAATTATGCCAGCGCGCGCATTCAACTCACCATCTTACTTGAACGCCTTACCATTGGACGAGCAATTGGAGAAGCACGAGCCAGATGCACTGAACTGGTTAGCAGCATCGCTCTACAAAGCCTCCAATCATCCAGCAAACCAGACCAACTCATGGAACAAAGCGAAATGAGTATTACGCTCCTACAAGGTCTTAAGGAACCAGGAAGGCTACAGCAGGCAGTCCTTGATTTTTTGAATGCCTGCACTCCAAATGAATTGAACAATGAAGAAGTCGACAGTTACATCTTAATCCACAAAGCAAGAAGTTTTATAGAAGAGCACTATGCCGAGCCCATCGGTCGCGAAGATGTCGCACGACACGTACACCTCAGTGTCTCACACCTAACACGGCTTTTTCGGGAGTGCGGATCTGAAACCATCCAGCGCTGCATCGCCAAAGCCCGCATCACCAAAGCTGCGGAACTACTAAAACATTCCGAACTATCAATCACTAAAATCGCCTACGATGTTGGCTTCAAAGACTCAAACTATTTCAGTACCGTTTTCTCTAAGGAAATGAAACAGTCACCAAAACAATATCGTAACGAATTGAGAAAATAAGCTAAAATTCTTAGCTTATCTCAAGAGAAGGTTGGGAGATTGGCTAGGCGCCACTCAAGAAGAGGCAGGGAACTGCTCCTGTAATGCCCACAAGCCTAAGGCTGGATTACTGACATAAAAGATCTCTTCACCCTGCACCTGATTCCAGCCATCTTTAAGAAGTTCTGGATTATAAATCTTACTCGCCTCATCATATTTTAGAACCTCAAAGCCCACAGCTTTAATTTCTTCAAGACTCAGGTCTTTGCCTGGGCAATAAGTCACTTTAAAGCGTCCCTCAGAAGAGCCATGAATTAAATGCGCAGCAGCTGAAAGGTTATCTTGAAGCTCTTTATTTTCTGACACAGCTTTAAGGATGTACGGAGTGCCTCGGTAACCATATTTACGAATCAACTGATCAATAGCCGGATCCTCTCCAAAACCCTTAAGTTCTGGAGCAAGAATAATTAATTCACCTTCATCGGCCATAGCCATGCGTAATCGATAAATCGCTTTATTTCCTAGCCATGTTGTTTTAAATTCTCTCGGATCCAAATAAACGACAGCTTTTTTGATAGGTTTAGGCAATAAATCAAAATTGACTTGCTGGCTTAGCTTACAGGCTTTTTCAAATGTCTGATCATCATCCCCAGCATAAAAACCTCGCATAAATAAGTCTTCGCCCTGTTTTTCCATGACAGTCAAAAGAAAGCACATGGGCAAGTGACCTAAGTACTTATGAAAACCCTCATTTAGAGCAGCCCTTACGGGGGTGTTCACTCGTCCCATAATTCTCTCCATACCAAAAGCTGCACCTAAATAATGAGACTTATGAATGGAATCCCCTCCACCAACACCAATGAGAATATTCTTAGTATAATTAGCCATGCCAATCACTTCATGGGGGACAATCTGACCAATGGAAAGCATCAAATCATATTTTCCCTCCAGTAATGCTTTATTAACCGCTACTTTCATGGCATAATCCACGCGACCTTCACTGACCTTACTAATAAACTCAGACGATACCTCACCCACTTCACGCACATCTTCACGCCAATGATGAGGCAGATAACGCTCCAAGGGAATAT
>JADGBV010000074.1 GCA_015231345.1 Planctomycetota bacterium | reverse complement strand
TGGCCCTCTTAATCGTCAAGACCGCATTGGCCAGGGTTATGTTAGCGCATACGCCACAAAGGATGGCTCCTTTCTATGGAAAGCTCAAGGAGCAGAAGGCTACAACACTCCCATAGATGTTTTTGTTATTGATAACTTAGTCTGGATTGGCCCTTACAATAAAAAAGTAGCGACGAAAAACGGCTATGACCTGAAAACCGGCACCGTGGTGAAAAGCATAAAAACCAAGGGAGACCCCGTGGGCATGCTCCATGACCGCTGTTACCGCAACAAGGCCTCCCTATCACATATTTTCTCATGCCGAGATGGCATAGAAGTCCATGACCTTAAAGATGGCTGGGTCCGAAATAACAGCTGGACCCGAGGTCCTTGCACCATGGGAGTCATGCCGGCTAATGGTCTCATGTATGTTCCTCACGACCCCTGCGCTTGCCACTTACGTTCAAGGATGTCAGGTTTTAAAGCTTATAGCTCAGAACTACTACCTTCAATCGGTCAACCCATCAAAGAAGAAGGGCGTCTATTTAAAGGCCCAGCCTATGGTAGCGTAAAACCCAGCAAGCATGATAGCCAACTAGATTGGCCCGTTTACCGAAAAGACAATGAACGAAGCTCTAACATCAATAGCAATATATCACTGCCCCTCAAAAGCAACTGGACAACCCAAATCGGTGGCCAACTCACTCAGCCTATCGTCGCTGGAAAACAGGTTTTTGTAGCATCTAAGACCACCAATACAGTCTATGCCTTAGACAGCAAAACAGGAAAAGTCAAATGGCATTTCGTCGCCGGTGGTGAACTTGATAGTCCACCCACCTATAGCAAAGGACGAGTTCTATTTGGATCTGGCAACGGCAAACTATACTGTTTGAACGCAGCTAATGGTCAATTAGCCTACATTTTTAATGCCGCTCCAGAAAACAGGTCCATATGCATCCGCAGTAAAATCAGTTCAACTTGGCCCATACATAGTACTGTCATCGCACAAGACGATGAAATCTATTTCACTGCTGGACTCTCAAGCTATTTAAGTGGTGGTATATATTTCTATTGCTTGGATCTGCTGAGCGGCAAAATGAAACACTATAATATCATTTCCAATATTGACCCCAAAACAGAAAAGTATGTGGGCGTCGTAGAAAAAGGCTTTGATTCTGACGGTGTTGTAAGTGATATCCTCACTAGTGACGGAGAGCATATCTTCTTTAAGCATATGCAACTTAGCAAAAAAGGAGATAGGGTCAAATCCAGCAAAGCCCATCTCTTTTCGCCAACGAGTCTTTTACATGAAGAGTGGTTTGTCCGCTCTTACTGGACCTACGCCAAAGACATTAATGGCGCAGGTTATGGAGGCTGGCCCAAGACAGGAAGCAACAACCCTTCAGGGCGAATCTTGTGTTTTAATGAAAACCGTATCTATGGCTATGGTCGCGAGGTTTTGGGCGGAGGCAAGACTGGACATAAGAGCAATACTTATCATCTATATGCTTCTCCTAAAGAGTATATTGCGCAGAATCCCTCTAAGGCCAAAACGAACAACACCTCTAAAAAGAAGAAAAAGAAAAGCAAAGGCCCTGTTGTCACCAAGACCTTTTCCTGGAAGAAAAGCTTCCCTCTCACCCTAAGAGCAATGGTCAGCACCGCTAACACTCTACTACTTGCAGGAGTCCCCAACCCCAGCAAGAGGTTAATCTCAGAGCATGACCGCCTGCACTTTGAAGACCCTAAATTAGCCATTGATGCCTTTACTGGTAAGCACGGAGCCTCGTTATGGGCAGCAGACCTTAAAACAGGAGAGAGCAAAAAACAAGTCGAACTCTCTGCAGCACCTTGTTACGATGGCATGTCCGTTGCTGGTAAAGATGTTTTTCATTAGCCTTAAGGATGGTTCGGTAGTGAGTTTTTCTGGGCAGTAGTACTTATTTTGGAAAACAGATTTGGATTCTAATCAGTATCAGTTATGTTCTTTTAATGAGAAGAGCGATATTTAAACAGATCTCATTTAAATATCGCTCACAGAAAGTGGCTTCCCTTAGTGCGCAAATTCATAGAATGCTCTCCAAGAAGCTCATTCACTTACTGAATCATTATGCCTACACGAGACCAAATCGCCCGTCAAATCATCGACACTTGCTTAGCAATGAACGCAAGTGGCTTAAATCAAGGCACTTCGGGTAATATCAGCTACCGCTTCGATGGTGGCATGCTTGTGACCCCATCTGGCATTCCCTATCATAAACTCTCGGAAAATCATATCGTTTACGTTGATCAAAATGGAGAGTCAGAAACAGGAAAAGTCCCATCCACAGAATGGCGCTTTCATTTGGATGCTTTAAAAACTCGACCAGAACTCAATGCTGTCATTCACACTCATTCCCTGAACTCTACAGCAGTCTCCATTTTAAATCACCCCATTCCTCCTGTGCATTATATGATCTCAGCAACAGGTAATACTCAGATCCCTTGCGTGCCTTATGCTACTTTCGGCACCACCGAACTTTCTCAGAATGTCAGTGCTGGCTTGGCCAAATGCAAAGCAACTCTCATTCAACATCATGGCTTGATTGTCATGGAAGCCAATCTAGAAAAAGCCTTATGGCTTGCCGAAGAAGTGGAAGTCCTCGCCAAACTATACCTAAAACTGCTGCCTTTAGGGGAAGTACCAGTTCTGAGTGAAAAGGAAATTCTGGTTGTCATAGAGAAATTTAAAGATTACGGGCTCAGAAAAACATAGGATTCTTCTAGCGCATTCAACCTAAAATGACGAGCAAATGAATAGACTAAACAGAAGCAAATGTCATATTACTCAAGCTACAAGAGTCAAAAAACACATTCCACACCATTAAGATACTCTTACCCTATTAACTTACTGGCGTCGTCGTACATCAATCTTTTATGATCCATTCATTTCGCAAGCTGCTGTTGCCCCAATTAGTCCTCTGCTCAGTCCTCTTAAGCCTTAATGCTTGGGCTTCTCCAGCTGCTTCTCTATTAAAAGAGGCAGGAATCAATGGTGGACTGGCGGTTCATATCAACTGCGGTGACGGCTCTTTTACGGCCGATTTAGCGATTAATAATAATTTACTCATTCAAGGCTTGGCGAAGACCCCGCAACAAGTCATGGCCGCACAAAAGCACATTGAGGCAAAGAAACTCTGCGCTCAAGTTTCCATCAATCAATACGATGGCGTTAATTTGCCCTATATCGATAATGTCGTCAATATTGTTATTGCTGAAAAAACATCCATTTCCATGGAAGAAATCATGCGCGTATTACGCCCTTTAGGGGTCGCCATCATCAATGGCAAAAAAAGCGTAAAACCCTGGCCAGAGGGAATCGATGAGTGGACCCACTACTTACATACGGCCAATAATAATGCCGTCGCACATGACTCCACCGTAGGCCCTCCCAGGCATATGCAGTGGCAATCTCACCCCAAATGGACTCGTCACCACGATAAACTGGCAAGCATTAGCACTGTCGTCACGGCCCAAGGCAGGCTTTTTTATATATTGGACGAAGGCGCAGTTCATAGCCCCAATAATCCAGCCAAATGGTCCTTAGTGGCTCGCGATGCCTTTAATGGCACCTTCCTCTGGAAAAAGGATATTTCAAACTGGGCCAACCACTTGAAAGGCTTTCGCTCTGGACCTGTCCAATTACAACGTTTACTCGTCAGTGTCGCCGATAAAGTTTATGTCACTTTAGGCATTGGTAAAGCCGTTTCTGTTCTCCATGCTAGCAACGGAGAAGAGATCATCAGTTTTAAAGACACCCTTAACGCCGAAGAAATTATGGTATCGGGGCCAACCTTAGTCACTCAAGTGGGCACCGGCAGCCCCGAACATGCTTTAAGTACAAAAGGAGACCAGTACAAAAAGAATAAAAAATTAGTTGCCGTGGACATAAATAGTGGCAAAACCCTATGGCAATACCCTGCAGAAAGACAATGCGAACTTATGCCAAGAACATTAACGATCAATGATGGCAAGGTATACATTCAAGAAAAGCAAAGCGCTTTATGCTTAGACCTGCAGAGTGGTAAGAAATCTTGGCAATCGGATGTCCTCTTTCCCTTGCCAGCTCCAAAAATTGAAAAGCCAACAGCAACTAAAGGTAAAAAAGAGAAGAAAAAAAAGAAGAAGAAGAAAAAACCAGCAGGTATGCGCAGACCAGGCTGGACCTTCTCTACTTTTGTCGCTAGCGAAGGAGTTTTACTATGCGCCGATGGAAAAAAACTGATTGCCCTGGACGTCAAAGGTGGTACAGAGCTATGGCAGTGTCAGTCCTCATCAGTCTTTAATAAAACACCCGAAGTCGATATTTTTGTCATCAATGGAGTTGCTTGGCATAGCCCAACCTTTTCTCAAGGAAGAGAATTGCGCACGGGAAAAATCCTCAGCGAAAATAATCTGCAAGAAAAATTAATTACCGCTGGTCACCATGCCCGGTGTTATAGAAACAAGGCTACCAACAAATATATTATCCAAGGGTACCGTGGTTTAGAGTTTAGGGATACCGAAGGAGACAATCATTACCGTCATAACTGGATACGTGGTCTATGCCAATATGGCATTATGCCAGCCAATGGTCTTGTTTATATTCCTCCTCACAATTGCGGTTGCTATTCAGAAGCCAAACTTTTCGGGTTCTGGACTTTAAGTGCCAGCCAATCTAAAATTGACATCAATAACTTAGCCTGTAATAAGTATGTAGAAAAAGGTCCAGCTTATGGAAAGGCCCAAAAAGAGGGAGTCGATAGCACAAAGGACTGGCCAATCTATCGCCACAATAGTTCAAGAAGTGGCATTACTCCCAATAAACTTAATACCAAGCTCAGTAAGCACTGGGAAGCTAAACTCCCCACAGCCCTCAGTCCGCCTGTTATCGCAGGAGACACCCTCATTGTTGCTGCTATGGATAAGCATAAAGTTATCGCTATTAATAATGAGAACGGAAAGAAGAAATGGTCTTATAGCGCTGGTTCCAGAATTGATTCCGCACCAACAATTTATGGCAATACAGTAATTTTTGGTTGTAGAGATGGGTATGTTTACAGTTTGCTTTTAGATTCTGGAGAACTCGTTTGGCGTTTCCGCGCAGCTCCACTAGACCTAAAAACAGTTTCCATGGACCATGTTGAATCTGTTTGGCCGGTCCATGGCTCAGTACTTATCAGCCATGACACACTTTACTTTGTCGCAGGTCGCTCTACTTACATTGATGGCGGCATGTTTGCCTATGGACTGAACCCCATAAGCGGAGAAGTTAAAGTTTGCAAACGCATGCAAAGTGAACAAGTTGGCATCGGCGAAGAAAAAAAGAACATAGAAAGTAGTAAAATCTCACAAAATATGACTGATTATAAAACTTTCCAGCAGGCAGATAAAAGCGACGCTTTCTCTATGGACGGAGGCAACCTTTCTGACATTCTTGTTGAAAGCGATGGCGCCCTTTACTTGCGTCATCAAAAGCTCACGACTGGGCTTAAAAGAGATTCGAAATGGACCCACCACCTTTTTTCGACCTCCAGATTAGTGGATGATAATGAATCCCATCGCTCTCACTGGAGTTATGGCAAAGGCGATTTTAGTCGCTTGCCCGTAGCTTACGAGTGGTTAACTCGTAATAAATATGGAGGATTCTCTAGCCCCATGGCCAAATATTTAATCTACGACAAAAACACTGCTTGGACTCATACAGGACATGGCAGTCAACATATTCTTAAGTATGATATCTCAGAAATGAATGCTAAGCTATTGAAGGACTTTCCAGCCTCAAAAGAATATGCGCCTGATGAATTTGGCGATGAGCTCGATTTTCATGTGAGAGCTTTTATCAAAGCAGATAACAACTTCGTTGTGGCCGGATTCCCAAAAAGCAAAGATGACCTGGTACTCTATAACCAACCGAGCCACAAAAAAGGAACTCTAAGTATACTATCAGCCAAAGATGGCAAGACTGTGCTTAATCTTGAATTACCCGCACCTCCTCGCTTTGATGGCATGGCTGTTGCCAATGGCAAGCTCTATATCAGCTGCGAAGATGGTCGAGTCCTTTGCTATAAGTAAGCTCAATCACTCTATTTTACTGCACTTTTCCCTAATCTCTTCACTAAACAACAGAATCGTCACCATGAAAAACACTCTCTTTATTTGCCTTACTCTCCTCCTTTCCGCTACTTTTGCTCAGGCAAAACCATTTAAAGGCGAAGGCAAAATTATCGGTTCATTAGATGGTCAGGTGCTTGCAACTGGCTCAGGCAGGGTTTTCATGATCGACAGCAAGGGTCAGGAAGTATGGTCTCGCAAAGCTGGTAATAATCATGATGTATGGATGTTAGATAACGGAAATATACTCTATGCCGACGGTGTGATTCATGAAGTCAACCCCAAAACCGACCAAGAGGTTTTTACTTATACACCAAAAATACTTAAAGGGGGAGGCGCCTATTCTTGCCAGAGGCTAGAAAATGGAAATACCCTTGTCGGCGAAAATTCATCGGGCAAAATCTTGGAGCTAGACCCTAAAGGCAAAGTCGTGTTCGAACTTCAGACCCAACCTTTTAAACAAAACAACCATCATAATCTACGCATGGTGCGTAAAATAAAAAACGGCAACTACCTAGCCTGCCACTCAGGAGCCAACCTTGTGAGGGAATATACCCCAAAAGGGGAAATTGTGCAAGAAATTAAGCTCAACAAACTCGCCTTTTCCGCACAAAGACTAGAAAATGGCAATACTCTTATTGGCAACATCGATAGAATTGTGGAATTCACAGCAGAAGGAGATATTGCTTGGGAATGCAGCAATAGCGATATTGAAGGAGTGCAGTTGGGCAAGATCTGCGGCGTTAATACTCTCCCCAATGGCAATATGGTTTTGGGAATTTATAGCATCAAAAAAGGCGAAGCTGGAGCTACTTTTCTAGAAATCACTCGTGAGAAAAAACTGGTCTGGCGTTATGTGCAACTTCCCAAAGGTGACCGTTCAGCCATGTCAGCGCAGAAACTAGATAATTCGGGCAAGGCTATTTCAAAGCTGCGCTGAGTCAGAGTAATATATTTATTACTTCTTCAGGTTTTCGTATGGCTGAATATATGAGAATATAGATTAATACCACCGCAGAAAAATTCTGAGGAAGCACAAGCTTCAACTCAACGGCTAAACTTAATTTACTTTAAAACTATCGACCATAGATTTAAGGTTTAAGGCTACAGTCTCTAATTCCTTTGCTGCTCCATTGACTTTTTGTGCGCCAATGTTGGTTTCCCCAGCAGATTTACTGACTCCTTCAATATTCTTAGCCACATCATTTGCCCCTTTGGCTGCCTCCCCAGCATTTGATGAAATGTCGGCTGTCCCTATAGACACCTCGTCAATTGATTTTGCAATACTACTTACATCAGAATTAGTCTCTTCTACATTCCGAACTATACTTTTGCAATTCTCAGTTTGCTCTTCAACCGAATAACTTATTTCCTCAACTGAGCTGTTTATTGTCGTTATTATTTCCGACACTTTATTTATGACGTCTACTGCCTCCCCTGAGTTTTTCTGTATCCCATCTATCCGACTCGATATGTCCGCTGCAGCTTCAGCACTTTTAGCTGCCAGACCCTTTATTTCACTTGCCACCACAGCAAACCCTTTTCCAGCATCACCTGCCGAAGCCGCCTCTATAGTAGCATTAAGTGCAAGTAAATTGGTTTTATCGGCAATCCCTTTGATTGTTTCTGTAACCTGACCAATCTCCTTTGCAGAGGATCCTAAGGCACTCATTGTTTATTTGCGACATCAGACATTTCCCTTGCTTCTAGAGCCACTTCTTTTCCTTTTTGGGAACTGGTACCAATTTTAGCTATTGAGTTATTTAAATCATCTATGGAAGACGTTACACTACTCATAGATGAAGTCATCTGACCGGCAGCATCTGAGACACTTTTGGTATTAACACTCATTTCCTCAACTGCTGATGCCATTGTTGTTATATTTGTCGTCATCTCTTCAGTGGCTCCAGCAACCGCTTGCGACTGTGAGCTCATATCCTCTGATCCACCAACTAATTGAGTCGATACACTCGCCAATTCGCCCGAAGATGTCGTTAGCGTCTGTGCATTTTTCTGTATTTGACCTATGAGTGAAGAAAGAGACTCCGATGTCTTATTAAGGGCTGCAGCCAGCTCTCCGGTTTCATCTTTTGTTTTACTATCTATATGCTGTGTCATATCACCAGTCGCAAGAGCCTTGGCCACCTCAACTGTTTTAATAATTGGTCTGGTTATTTTTCCAGCGACAAGTCGTGCCATAACCAAAGATATTATAACAAATGAGACACACATAAAAAATATATTAAAACGCATACTTCTCACTGAATCATCTGAAAACTTTTCAAGAACCTCTCCTATTTCATCAGATTTTTTGAGCATGGATATAGCATCTGCAAGCACCTCCTTTTCAGCAACTGTTGTCACCAAAGCCCATTTTGTGTCACATACGGCTACTGGAGAGTAAAAAATAAACTCCTTAGCTCCTGTGCTACCAATCTTTTCCCCTTGCCCACTTTCTCCCTGGATTGCCAGATCGATTAGCTTGCCAGACTTCTTCTTCCCTATGACAGCCGGTTTAACAATCCTTTCACTTCGCAAGGATGTTTCTCCATTACTATCTTTTCCCACCAAATAGCTCTCTCCACTTTTGTACAAACTCGTTCTATCCTGAACGATTGCATTGGTTTGTGTTGCGGGGAGTTGGATGGCAATCATACCAACCATAGCCCCATTGAGATAAACGGGAAAACCCATAAAAGCGGTTGGCAAGTTATCGTTAGCTTCATAGGCTGAATAATCGACAAATGCTATTTTCTTCTCCTTTGCTACTTTTCTGCATAATTGAGCAAGGCCGCTACCTTTTAGTGATCCATGGTATAAATTAGCCCCCATATCTGGCCCATGCTTGACCGTATACATCACATGACCGTGCGCAGTACACACCATATATATATCGTTATACCCGCAGGCATCATTATAGTCAACCAAGTTACTTCCATATTCTGACCATATTTTTTTATATTCATTTGTTGATATATCATATGGACCATCAGCTTTTACCTTGGTATCAACATGATACTCTCGCAATTGCACAAAAAGTTCTGCTACATCACGACTTTTCGCAAAGGCTTCAATATTTGTTGCCATATTAGAAAAGAATATATCTATTCTTTCAGTTTTGTTTTTCTGAATGACTTCCAGCATATCAAAGACTTTATCACTAATGCCCTTTTGTGCCTGTTGAGCAATGACTTCAACTCCATCCTCGTGAGCATTTTCCTCTAATTCTGCAAATTTCCCAGCTATTGTCAACTCAAGAATTATGCCTACTAGAATGACAGGAATCACCGATATAAGAACATGGGTAAGTGTTAATTTTGCGCCAATTTTCATCCACAATCCTCTTCTGAGACAAATTAAATAGATCACCGTACCATTATGAAGAATATATTAGAAAGTGTGCACCAAATACAATAATTAATTTGAGATTGTCCCAGTCAATTTTTTGCTTAGCTATATCATAAACATCAAAAAAGCCATATCAATGAATTCTCCGTTGAATCAGGGATTCATCTTACGTGTTTTTTTGTGCCTTTCGTGATGAAGAAAAGTCCCATTCCAAAGAGAACTCCCCTCTGTGATCTCACTGGACTCTTTGGCATTTTATTTCATTAGGCAACTTACTTCTGTGATTAGCCTTAGCTATTCAACAAAATAGCATAAACGCTGACAGGCTTTTTAGATGAAATTAAAGAGCGAAGTTCCCAAAATACGGCTCACCGAACTTAACCCAGACTGATAAATCTGCTGCTGAGCCATAAAGCGCTGAGTCACCTCAATAATATCTATTTCTGTCTTCTGTCCCAGTAGGTTTTCAATATTGAGTTCTTCTTCTTCAAAGCGAGTTTTCAGAGTATCGAAGCGACCAATGCGACTGCCGGTTTCACCTCGCGCTACTAAAAACTGACTCTGCATTTCCTGCAATGCTAAAAGAGCATTGGAAATTTTACTCTTATTTGATGCACCTGCCTGAAATTCATCGCGTATGGTTGTAAGAGCACTAAAGAAGTTAAGAGCTTCGTGAGTCGGGTCTAGATCCGTACCCCTAAAGGTCGTATTATCCACCATACTGGGGTCAGCGACCAAACCTAACTTCTCAGCTGGTTTGCTAAAATCTGATGAAAGAATAGATATGGGTAAACCTTGTACACTTTCTATTTCCAGGTAGCGACCGTTAATAATACGAGCTTCAAAAGAAACCGAATTGCCCGCATCTGTTTCTGTCACTTGATTCACAACAGAAAGAACATCACCCACAGTACGGGTTGAAGTCAGGTCAATGGTCACTGCACCTTGGGAGGTTAATATAACCAAGTCATTCTCGGTAGAGAATGCTGAAGCTGGAGTTTCCATATCCAAACCTAAATCACTCAGCTTAGTGGCACTGGTTAAAATGTCTATGCTGCCACTGCGAAGTTCACTACCGCGAATGAGGTCATCGGACATGAGGCCCAGAGTATGAGCGACATCTGACGAACCGCTATTTTCCTCAAACTCGATCATTTGAGTAATATCACCATTCGCCAAAGTAAACTCCAAACGATTAGAAGAACCAAAACTCACCAAAACTTCGTTTTCTGTAGCTTGCTCAATAGCAGTTTTCACATCACCTAAGGTGGTGCCAAATTCAAGGTCAATCACATACTCAGTCGCTGACGAGCTTAAGGTATCAAAATTGTTATATTCTAAAACATAAGATGTTTCAGGTGTGGTTGTATTGTCGATAGAAAATTTATTAGAAGAACTCACGACCACAGAGCCATCATCACTGTCAATGGCAGCGGTTATCCCTAAAGCAGCGACATTTGCATCGGCATTGATGGCATTCATCAAATCGGTATTATTTGTTGCCACAGTGCTTAAATCAAAAGAAGCTGTCCTTGAACCATTTTCATTATAAAAATCAATGGTATCGGCGTCGGAAAAATCGAAACCACTTACGGAATAAGTTGATGTTGCCGCTGTGCCATACTTCAATATAAATTGGCCATGTTCAATACCTGTGCCGCCGTTAAGGCTAGATAAGAGAGTTGATTCAGAGAAAGCTCCACGCAGGCCTAAATCCGAAGCCGTTGTCCCTTCCACAGGTGGGTTTGGCACCATTTGAGCTGTTGTATAGGCTGTATTCGTGTCATAAACACTAATAGTTGCGTCGGAAATAATTTCCACGGTACCGTCTTCAGCTAGCTGAGCACGAAAAGCAAAATCAGTTGTTGTTTTTACCGCTTCTGCATTAATTTTCGCAATTGTATCGGCCACATTACCTGCTAAACCAGCAACGGTAATGGATGTCGACGCATCGGCATTCTGAATGGTTATATCATCTGTGGTTAAGCCCGTTAAACCAGTCGTCTCATAAACAGGATAATCGACTTGAAGCTCATCGACCCTTAAAGTTGTATTCGCAAGTTTAGAAACAATTTCCAACTTACCGGAATCCACATCAATATCAGCTTCCACATAAATATCACCCTGGGCTGATTTCATATTAATATGATTCACCAGTTCTTGCAAGGTTCTTATGTCGTTCACGCCATCATCATCGCTATCCATGGTGATATCTATGGTACGATCACCATTAGTAATCACAAAACCAGTGGAATCGATACCTTGACCATTATTTAAGTTTTTAAGTAGAATTTGACCATGAAGCTTAGGGTCCAAATCATTACCGACAATCATAGAGCCGGTCACACTATTCGCAGGAGCTTTTATCAAGCCCAGATGACGACCCACCGCAGCTCCGTTCACTTCTTCTATTGTCACTGTATTCGTGGAGTCGGCTATGCTAATGGCTAAACCATTGCCATTGCCGTTAAGGTCCACAGTTAGGCGTTCACCTGTTCCTTCTTCAATCAATATTTTCACATCACGCAGAGTAGCAGCAGAAGAAAGATCCACTTCATACATATCGCTGCCGAGTTTAAATCTTAAAGATCCATCATCAATGCCCTCACCTTCGTTTAAATCGGACAGTTTCACTTGGCGCCCTAAAATGACTTGCCCCTCAACCTTGCCATTCGTATCGGCCGTTCCGCCTAAACCTAAACTATTTAAAAAAGTAGAAGAAATCAGCGCTGTATCAGTCAAGTCAGTCATTTCTGATGATGCACGATCAAACACAGTATCATCAGTTGAAGTGAAGTCTAGGCTAATTTGATCGTTTGAGCTGACAAGGAGAGTATTGCCATCATCGCTCACTTCAGCGTGAAGAGAAATACTAGAAATGGACTCAGCATAAGTATTGATGTCCGCAGCCATTTCACTAACCGTTGCACCTGTAAAGGTGAGTGGCGAAAACGCAATTCCAGTTGATGGAGTAATGGTTAAATCCGTCGCTGTATCAGCACCAGGAGTAATGGCTGTAGAGTAGAGATTGGTCCTTTGTAGGTCAATGCCAGTATTGCTATCATTAAGAGCTGCATTAAAACCTTTGAGGTTATCTAACTGAGAAAGCAGGTAGTCCAGAGAATCACCATCGAGAACAGTGACAAAGTCACCCGTTACAAAAGTTTCATTCGCTGAATCATCACTGATGATTTGTTCGTTGTAAATCTCTTGAGTTCCTGTGGTT
>JADGBV010000073.1 GCA_015231345.1 Planctomycetota bacterium | reverse complement strand
ATGCTTATGTTTCCCGAACCATCGAATGTGGCAGAACCGGTCACATCACCGGTAAGTGCTATGGTTCTCGCCGTTTGAAGAGCCGCGGCCGTCGTCGCGTTCCCAGAAAATGTAGGCGCTGTGACAGTTCCAGTAAATCTACCTGTGCCAGACACATCTAATTTGTACGCGGGACTCGTCGTCCCGATACCGACGTCTCCATCGGCGTAAAGTTCACCATAATACCACACCGTGTGACCAAAACATAAATGGGCGGAATATTGCAATTAGTTTTTATCGCAACGTCATTATGGCATCCTACCTTGACGACAACAACCGATATATAACACCGTGGTATCGCATGCCTCAATTCAACTATTACAGAGTATATACCTATGGAATGAAAGGAATTAACCAAAAGGGGGAGTACGCTTTTATTCGCTCACTGTCGGGACTGTATATTTATCACCTGCCTAGCCTTATTAGCTATATGGAAAATACAGTGAGCACAGCAAAAAACTGCTTTACTGTTGCCACCAAAGCCTCTCACCTTGAATCAGCAGTGGATCAAAATGATATGACCTACGCCGTGATTAGTGGAGAAGACCGCTGCATTCTGGGAATTGATTTAGGAATCCCAGAAGCGATAAACGCATTAGAATTGGTGCCACGAAAGCAATCAGCTCACCGACTCACAGGAGCATATATTCAATATTCTACCTTTAGTGAAACGGGTGGATTCCATAATATTCATACGATAAAAGCAGATCTTAAGAATGATCAAAGGACGACAGTCAGTTTCACGAACAAGAAAAAAGCTCGTTACTGGAGGATTGTTACGCGGACTGGAGAGCCAATCGTTATTGGCGATCTAAGGTTTATAAGCAAATAAAGCATATATTCCGCCATCCATCACTAGCAATTCAGGATCACTAATTTCCTTGATTTTTCACAGCCATAGCATGATCGTGTGATGCAGCTAGGAATTGATCTAGCTAACGTATAAGCAGTGGAACAATAGCTTGTAGCCTTATATATCAAAGAGGATGTAAAACAAATGAGAAAAAATCAATTTACTTTTTTGCCTTTTTTAGTTTTTTTACTGCTATTTCAGGCACAGGTAGAATCGGCAAATGGAAAAGATGATATTAAGTTCTCTTTACACAAAGCATCTACTAAAATAGTCAAATTATATCAGAAAATAGAGTTCGATATTATAGCATCTGGTCCATGGAAATGCCCGACTGATTACACTGAGGTTTCCATAGGAGCTGAGTTGCATTCTCCTTCAGGGAGGATTATTCTTGTAGATGCCTTCTGGTTCCAAGATTATAAAAATGACACTGAAGAAGAAAAAGGCTCCCCATACTTCAAGATTCGTTTTGCGCCTAGTGAAATTGGCAAATATGAGGGGTATTTATTTTGTCATTATGCTGGCAAAAAACATGTCAGCGACAAATTATCATTTAAATCTATAGCCAGTTCGAATCGTGGTTTTATTCGTCAAGCCAAGGCGAATCCATTTGCCTTTGAATACGATAATGGTGAGCTTTTCTTTCCAATGGGCATTAATAAGCCTTACGGATCTCCTCTGAGTTTTAAACAATCTTTAGAGAAGATGAGCAAATCAGGAGGAAGCTTGGTTAGAGTTTGGCACCCGGCAAAGTTTACATTGGTTGATTCTAAAACAGGCAATGGACCCCATAAAGTTGATCAAGTAATGGCTATGCAGCTCGATAAAGTTATTGAGTTGGCTAAAAAAAATAATGTTACATTAACCATTGCAATGGAAAATCAGCGAAATTTTAGAAAAATCTTACAAGGTAAACCAAGTGCTTTTTGGGCTAACAACGTATTCACTAAAGCTAATGGCGGTACGATTGGAGAGGATTCTGATTTTTGGACAGACCCTGTTGTAGTTGCGCATATGCGTAATCGACTTCGTTATGTATTGGCGCGATACGCTTACTCAACCTCTGTATTCTCATGGCATACGGGCAATGAAATGGATTTCATCAAGGCTAAATCCATGAAGATCTTTACCAAATGGCATGAGCGTTTCTTTGCTGATGCAGCTAAGCACGATATCTATGACCATTTGGTCCATCAGAGCATGGCTTGGTTTAATGGTTATGATGAAATTAATCGCCTTCCGGGAAGCGATTTGAATTGTGGAAATATATATCATACGAAAGACTGTGCTCAGGTAGCCGATTTTATTAAGACACATTGGGCTAATAAGTATGGAAAGCCTGTTCTTATAGGTGAATATGGTGTATCAAAGCAGAAGAATAAAGAAGATCTTGGGATTCAGTGCGATCCCAAAGCTCTTATTGCTCACAATTTGACATGGGGAATGCTTGCTAATGGCATAGGAGCAAGTGGCATGTCCTTTTGGACAAGGTATATAGAGAAATACAATCAATATACACTTTTTGCTCCAGTCAGAGATTTCTTGCGAGCAGTTCCGCTCAATAAACATTTATGGAAAGCTGTGCAAGTTAATTCTTTTCTGTATGCTAATGATTCAGAGAAGGAAAGTTATGGAGAGACATTTTTAAACACCTACCGTGGGCACCTTGTCTTATCAGGCAATGGAGCTCTTCCTCCTTATCAAGTAACTAAAAATGGAACAGTTGATGCTGCTGTTTACGGACAGGTTGGGGGAGGTGGTTATAATGTAATGGCTCCAAAATGGCCAGAGCTATATGGTCCCAAAGAGTTCTGTATCGATATGGCAAGTGATGGATTCTGTCACTTATATATAGCTGCTTGTTCAGATAAAGTTAGAATAAATGCTGAATGTGATGGTGAAATGGTGTTAGATAAAACACTTACGCCAAAAAACAAAAAGCTTTTGAAGTTAGGGCATGTGAACGAGAAAGTATCTTTTCCATTAAGCGCAGGTAAACACAAAATCACGCTATCCAGTAAAGGACCAAAATCCAATTTTTATGAATATGCCATAAGTTTTGAAAATCACCGTAAGCTCACTGGTCCTGATTTACAAGTTCGCGGTATTCAGTGTGAGGAGGGGATTTTGCTCTGGTTAAAACGCCCGAAATTCAATTACTTCTGCGAAATGTATGGAGAGGAATTGTCTTCTGTTGCTGAAGGAAATTTGATTTTGGATGGTATTGCAGAGGGGAATTACCAAGGCACATGGATTGATTCTTTTAGTGGAGATAAGAAAATGAAAGTTAACACCAAGACAAATAATGCGAGTCTTTCAATTTCTGTACCAAGGACAAATAGTGCTATTGCGATTTATTTAGCAAAAAAAGCAAACCCATAATAAAAAAAATCCGCTAGGGAAAGCTCCCTGCGGATTTAAATTACTTCTCTTCAAAGCAGCTAGTGCTAGCTAAATGTTTAGCCAGCACTAGCTCTGCCTATTCAGCTACTTACCCAGCTTAACCATCAAGCTTTCAAAAGCCTGATCCACATCAAAAAGCTCACTGTCTCGACTTGCGCGAGTACGGTACTCAACCTTGCCCTGCTTTAAGTTTTTAGGGCTAATGATCACGCGGTGAGGCAAACCAATCAGATCAGCATCGCTAAACTGAAAACCGGTTTTTTCTCCGCGATCGTCAACTAAGACCTCGACACCAGCTTTTAGGCATTTCTCATAAAGCTCCAGGCCTATGCCAAGGGCATTTTCTTTTTTAGGGTCGAGTATGTTTATATGAACCTGATAAGGCGCCACGCTCTCAGGCCAAATGGGGCCAAACTTATCGTTATGTTCCTCCATTATGCAAGCCATCATACGACCAATACCAATACCATAGCAACCCATTGTTGGAATTTGAGCCTTGCCATTTTGGTCGAGATATGTCATATTCATACTTTCACTATACTTTTTGCCCAGCTGGAAAATATTGCCTATTTCCACACCACGCTGAAGTTTAAGAGTTGAGCCGCACTCAACACATGTAGAACCGTCGGGCACGTTAGTAAGGTCAGCCCATTGATAGTCGTCCTCGTTTAAGTCGCGCGCAGGGTCGAAGCCTGTTTTGTGAAAACCATCTTCATTGGCACCCGCCACAAGATTCTTGCGTCCTTTTAAGGAGTCATCGAGGATCAAAGTGTACTTTGAGGGATCCGTACCTGTCGCTGAGGCATAACCTGGAACCATTCCGTACTTTTTGATGAGTTCATCGTCGGCCATCTGAAGATCTTTTAGGCTCAAGACAGCTTTCACCTTAGCCTCGCAAACTTCCAAATCTCCGCGCATAAGTAGAGTGACTAAACCACCTTCGCTATCGGTATAAAAAACCGCTTTACACGTTTGGTCTTCACTAACTCCTAAGAACTTTGCGACATCCTCAATACTAGTTGTATCTGGAGTGGCGACTTTTGTTAGCTCAGCTGATTCGTCATTATATTCAGGGTATTTCATTTTGGCGACTTCGCGGTTGGCTTTGTAGCCACAGTCATCACAGACAAGAAAACTATCTTCGCCAATTTCTGTCACAGCCATAAACTCATGAGAGACACCACCGCCCATCATACCAGCATCGCTAGCCACAGAGATAAAATTCTTCAGCCCGGCCCTTTGAAAGATTCTCTCATAAGCTTCGTGAACTTCTTGATAAGTTTTTTCTAAGCACTCGTCCTTTTCATGGAAACTATAGGCGTCTTTCATGGTAAACTCACGTACACGCACCAAACCACCTCTAGAGCGAGGCTCATCGCGAAATTTCGTTTGAATCTGATAAAGCGTAGCGGGGAGCTGTTTGTAGCTAAAAATTTCCGAACGGGCTAAATGCACAGCAGCCTCTTCATGGGTCATGCCCAAAACAAAATCTTTGCCAGCACGGTCTTTAAAACGCAAAAGCTCTGAGCCAACCGAATCGTAACGTCCCGATTCATCCCATAGTTCCCTGGGCAATACTACGGGCATAAGTACTTCTTGGCCGCCCACCTTATTCATTTCCTCGCGGACAATGGCTTCAATTTTTTGAATGACGCGCAAACCAAGAGGAAGCAAAGAGAAAAGTCCGGCGCTCACCTGACGAGCATAACCACCTCGAAGTAAAAACTGATGCGAGGTTATTTGGGCTTCTTTGGGGGCGTTCTTATCGCGACGCCCTACAAGTTGTGACATTTTCATGAGCTAAACTTCTCTATACAAGTAAATAAAACATTAAGGCCTTCTTCAAGAAGGTCATCGGGGGTATTAAGTGCTGGCGCGATACGAAGAGTATTAGGACCAGCCATGCCCACCAACAAGCCTGCTTCTAAGCAGTGATTAAGTAGAGGCAAGACGGGCTTATCGAAACGTATGCCTTGAAGCATACCCTTGCCACGAGGCTCCAAAGCGCCGTCTATTTTTGCGCATGCCTTCGCCATAAAGTCCTCTATGGTTTTCGCCTTGGCCTGACTTTTCTCAATAACGTCTCCATCTTCAATGGCATTAAGCACAGCTAGGGCTGTTGCTGAGGCCAAAGGGTTGCCGCCAAAAGTAGAGGCATGTGTGCCTGGCACAAAATGCTGACTGATCTCGGCTTTAGCCAGACAGGCGCCAATGGGAAACCCGCCGCCTAAACCTTTTGCTAAAGTCATAATATCTGGCTCGACACCAAAAAGCTGATAAGCAAATAAAGAACCTAGACGACCAATACCCACTTGGACTTCATCGTAAATGAGGAGTGCGCCATGTTCATCACATATTTTGCGCACTTCAGCCAAATAACCTTCCGGGGGCATATTAAGTCCGCCTTCAGCTTGCATGGGTTCCATAATCACCGCTGCAACATCATCAGCCATTTGTTCTTTTAAGCTGGCAATATCGCCAAAATCGGCAAAACGCACCTCGGGTACGAGTGGGCGAAAAGGCGCTTGGTAAGATTCCTGACCCGTAACAGATAAACTGCCAAAAGAACGGCCATGAAAAGATTTGTTCATGGCCACGAAAGTAGATCGACTTTTACCATGAGATTTCTCTGAAGAAATACGCGCCAGTTTGAGAGCTGCCTCCACGGCCTCCGTTCCTGAGTTGCAAAAGAAAACCTGATCAAAACAGCTAGAATCGACGAGTTTTTGCGCTAAATCTTGCTGAGGCTGAATGTGATACAAATTCGACACATGCCAGAGCTTATTCGCCTGCTCGATAAGAGTCTTTAAAGGCGCATCAGGGGCATGCCCCAGTGGCAAAACCGATATGCCTCCCAAAAAGTCCAAATATCTTTGACCTTTATCGTCAAAGACTTCAGTGCCTTTTCCCTCAACTAAAGTAATGGGAAAACGGCCGTAAGTCCCCATAATAGGTGGTAAAGTTGATGCTGACATGATATTTTTGATAAAAAAAACTGTTTTGCTGAAAAAATCCCTTTTCTATTTGGTCCCTATGCTAAAATCGAGCTTTTATCCTCAAGGCAACCTGAGCAACAATTTAAGTTATATGCCCGACTATTTTAGAAATTTAGAGGAGACCTTAAATAATATCGATCCCGAGGACGCAACTCTTTCAAGCAAAATACGTGTTTGGATGAATGATCACCTGCGTGTGGTCTGGACTTTGGTGATGATGTTTGTTTTAAGCCTTATTTGTGTTTGGGTTTCAGTAACAGCTGGGCGCAGCAACCCAGAAGGATCGATTATTGAAAATATCGACCCTCGTGTGAGCCCTGAGAACATGCAGAATAATTTAGAAAAAGGCGTCAAACAAGGCCTGAAGTAAACCCTTCATGGAACCTTGAGTAGGGAAAAAAGCCCGTGATTCCCGTTAGCATAGAATTTGCCGTTTATTTTTATTTAATCTCAACTTTGAGTTTAATGACCCTTTTATGGTTTTTGTGGCGAGCTAAAGGGATTGCAGAATGGACAGATTTCCGCGCCAAAGGGCGTAAACCCCTTAAGAGCTGTGCAAACTGTCTAACCAGATACGTGGATTCCAGGGCTGATCAATACAGTGAATGTCCAGTTTGTGCTTATTTGAACCCAGTCCTTCAAGTGAGGGGCGAATCAGCTCCTGAAGATCCCTCGGCAAAGGCGCATTAAGATTCATCTCTTTTCCCGAACAGGGGTGTTTAAAACCTAAATAGTAGCTATGAAGAGCTTGCCTGGAAAAGCTGGGGCAACCGCCATAGAGATCGTCCCCTCTAAGAGGGTGGCCAATATGAGCCATATGAACCCTTATTTGATGTTGTCGACCCGTATGGAGTTTCACTCCCAGTAAACTCATCTCATTTGTGCTATGAAGCACAACATACTGCGTTTTAGCCTCTTTACTATCGCCACCCTCGTAGACACCCATTTTTTTTCTAAAGGGGTGACTCACTTCGCCCATGGGGGCTTCGACAAAGCCTTCTTTCTCCTTGGGAATGCCATCGCATACGGCGAAGTAGATTTTATCCAAGCTGTGGGTGGTGATCTGCTCTTGCATACCTTGATGGGCCTGATGATTCTTGGCCACAACCAATAAACCGGAGGTATGTTTATCCAACCTTTGCAGTAAACCCGGCCGCGTAGGGTCACCTTTCTTTTCGTAATAATGATGAATGGCATTAAGCAAAGTGCCGCTCAGTATGGCTCCAGCGGGATGCATCATAATATTGGGAGCCTTATTCACGACCAATATATCTTCGTCTTCATAGAGAATGCTTAAGTCAATGGCGTCTGGAGGTATGTATTCCATATCTTCAGGCAAAAGGACCTGCACCTCTTCGCCACCACGTAATTTATGGCTGGCGGACACTGTTGCGCCGTTAACTAAAACTCGTTTTTCTTTAAAGAGCTTTTGTAATTGATTTCGGCTGCGCTGCGGAAAACGAGCCGTAAGATAAAGATCCGTACGCAGCGGCAAAGGTTTGTAGGTCGGGTGCACAACAAAATCAATGGAGTGTACCTGTTGAGAATAGTCTTTCTGGGCCATAGGGCCTAATTGAACTTAAGAATCCAATTCCAGAGGAACATTTTTCAGAATGACAACATCCATATTCCATAGGTCTTTGTCATCTTTCGTCCGTGTGATATTGATGCGACTTACTTTTGTATCACTTATATCTTCTACATCCAACAAAAACTCCACCATTTCTTTAAGTGGTTGACTTTTAAAAGTGAGATTGATACGCATTTCCTTATAAGTCTTTTTCTTATATTCTTTCGTGGAAGCGTTATAGTACTGACCTAATCTCCCTCGATGCTTATCAATAAGCCTGTGTATGGTTTTCATATTCAGGTCGTCAGAGGATAAAACTTTCCCTCTTTGATTCACCTCTTGCTGGATTTTATAAATCTCCTCAGCAACTACTTTCATGTCTTCCAGCGAGGTGAACTCCCTTTGCACTCGACTTTCTTGTTGAGTAAAATTTCGATGAAAATAATAGAGTGCCCCAAGAGAGGCTAATATGGTCAAAAAGCAAACGAGGTATATTTGTTTATAGGTTTCGTTCATGGTTCTTTAGCGGTCTTTCTTCACCAAACCCGTATTGAATTTAAAGGAGCGGCCTTCACCACTTCTATTAGGTGAATCAGAAATTTCTGGCTCCTTAAACACATCTTGATTCTTGAAGTTTTTTGAAAGCTCAAAGACACTTTCTGAATTCTCAGCCGTACCTGTAAGAGATATGGAGCTTGTAATGGAGGCTTTTAGGACCATCACTCCCTCATCTGAATCAATGTACGAGAATAGCTTTCCTAAAACTTGCAAAGCTGAGACTTGGCTTTCATCTTGAGGGATATCGCCGCCTTCTTTATTTAGAACGCCTAATCGGTCTTTTAATTTATGCAACAAGCGAGATGAATTGAAACGTTCTGTTGGGTACAATTTCGTCCACATTTCTTTTTTGCTTTCTGTAATCTGGGTGAGCATCATTTTTGATTTCTCTGTGTCATCATACTTTTTCCAAGCTACCGAACCGATAAAACCCGTCAAAGCAAGGCTAATAAGTATGATGGGCAATGCGATATACTGATCCATACCCTTACGAGCAAATTCTCCTTTACGGTAATTGAATTGCACATCAGTAATGGGATTTTGTTTGGCTAAGGCATATAAGGCAAAAGAATCAGGGCTTTCATCTTCAGGCATTTTAATGAACTCAGCCTCTTCAATACCTAAAAGCTCTGGTAAAGCTTCATAGTTTTCAAGAGAAGAAGCGCATTCAATTTTTTTAATATTAGCCCAGTCAGTCCCTTGAAATAATAATAATTTTGCAAGAGATTCAGGGTTGCTTGAACTCGCTGGCAAAGCTCCCAGTGAAAAACTGGGCAGATTTTCGCGCATTACAAAGCATGAATAGCGAACCTTGCCCCAGCCATCTTGAGTCAGGCTCAACTTTGGCTCAGCCTTAAAATCAGGCAGAAAGGTCATTTCGGCTGGCTGGATATCCAGACTATTCAAACTCAGTTCATCGGAAAGCTCTGACCACTGAGCGACAACCTTGCGTGATATCCAAAAACCAATAGCGGATGTATGACTGCCTTTGCTGGCCAGCACCCGGTAATCAAAACAACAATCCTCCAAGTCACAGGGAAGCTCTTCTTCTAGGTAATTTTCTAAAACCTGCGCCAATTGGCCCTCTGGAAAGGGAACGGTTTGCACAACAGAATGACAGAGAGGGAAATCGACTAAAAGACGAAAGTCTTCACTGGGACTAAAGTCAAGTTCATCCTGAGCATTGCTGAATAAATCGTAAATGCTGAGTTCTTGACCTTCTTCATCTTTCAGGTCTTGATCGAAAGTGATAATACTCTCACCTGCAGTGCTATAAAAGCGCAAGCGCTCAGCATTAATGTAAATCCCGATACTCATAGCTTAGAAATGCAGTTTTTTAAAGTCTCGGCGGTGGTTTTCATCGAACTGGAAAAGGTCAAAGAGCAAATCATCTATAACCCCACGAAGCTCTTGAACTCTGTCGTGACGGTTGCCAGCTCCGGAGTGGAGTAACATTTCAAGTTCGAGGACCTCATCTTTGACCTTGGGCTTATTTCGCTCAAGCAAAGCTTCTGGCAATGGAAACTGTTTAATATCCACCGAACGTAAAAAGGAACTCGCTCGTCCACTTTCTCTTTGGGGAATAAATAGTTTATGAAGGTAAAAATCATAGACTCGTGAGTTTAAGAGTGCACTGATATCTTCCAGTGATGCGGGGCAATTTTCGAGAGGCTGAAGCTGATAATAACTTCGACCAAAATAAATTCCCTCCCTGTTAATGGCAGCTTTAATAGGCGGGGCGTAGGCATGCATAAGAAGTTTCACCTCATCAGCCATCACGCTATCAGCCGGATTCGCCAACACAGCATCCAAATTTGGCCGCCAGAAAGCGGGGCGACCTTCGTTAACAAAGGCCTTGATTTGCCCGTTTTTAAGAAAAATCACTTCGTCATCATGGCTGCGATTCTCTTTGAGCTGCAAATCAGGTCTCTCCATTGTCATACCTTCAAGTACGTCGAAATAGTCACCGATTTTCTTCATGCTTTCGCATTCAGATATGAGTTTTTCGGCCAGAGCTTTTGACTTCCCTTCTGGAGGTTTCATGATGGTAATACCACTCATATCAACAATGCGCTGTAAGATATCGCTATTATCTTGTTCACGAGAACAGAGATAATCCACGCCTTGAGCATCGATAAGAACAGAATCACTCCTCACTGGGTCTTTTTGAACAATCATGAGTTGATTATTCTGATTCAACGCCTTGACCTCTTGAGCAAATGAATCAATCTTTTCGACGCCTTCATCTGTATCCCAAATCACAAGACTACATTCGCCATTTTTTAAGGATTTAAGGGACTTTTTCTCGTTTTTATGCCCTTCTAGATCAAGCTGCCTTTTGGCGGCAACACGGAGAAAAGAGTCTCCCCAAGCGCTATTCGTAATAACGAGTAGTTTAATTTGGGCTTGGTTTTCTTTACTAACTGACAAAAGGTTCCAGGGATTAGAAAATATGTTAAAAGCGTTACAATGCTATCGCCTTTTTCTAGCGGGCAATTCGCTTCCGACTCAGGTTATCTTATTGGGGGCTTTATTCATTCCGTTAATTCGGGAGAGGGGTTCACCACTTGCTAAGAGTTGAAGAGGTTCTGGCAAGCTTTTCTCCGCTAGGGAAAGGCACCTTCAGTAGCGAAGCTCCACAAGGTTTCTTTCTTTAAGTCCCTCCGGGTAGGGGAGAGAATGCAAGTTGTATTTGCAGCTCGACGGCAAATTTTGGCACTCTTCTTCAATACTTTCACGCCGCGCCTTATAAAAATAAAATGTCCTTCCCTCAAGGGGGAGAAATGTTTCTATTAGATGAGACACCCGACTCATATTACCGACGGCCCTTGAGGTGATTGTATCTGGATCCCACTCCTTAATTCCCGTAGGCTCATGCTGCACTTTGACATTTTCTAAGCCCAACTTCTTTTTCATGATTTTCAAATAATGAACTTTTTTGGGCGATTTATCCAGCAAAACAAACTCCTTATCAGGGTAAGAAATGGCCAAAATCATCCCAGGCAAACCCCCTCCGCAGCCAAAATCCATTATTTTTTGGCTTTTTTCAAAATAAGGCAAACCCAAAGCGCAATCGAGGATATGATCCACAAAGACGTCCTCCGGGCTTAATTTCCTCGAAAGCAAATTCACCTGCAGGTTAATTTCCCTCAATAACTGAAAGAAAGTATAGGCCCCTGAAAAAGCTTCTTGATGAGTCGGCAAGGATTCCTGCCATATTTTTTCCAATTGTTCACGCATAGAGGCATTAAACAGCAAGCAGGAAATCGTCCAGAAAGAAAGCTTTTTTAAAATCAAGCCCAGCGAAAACTGGAAATTCAGTTTTTTCCTTTAAAGTTAAGCCCAACAAATCCTCAACTTCTTATTTCACAAATTACCTTGCTTATGAAAACAAGCTTCGTCCTTTTAAGCCTCTTGGCTCTTTTGGCTCTTCCTTCATGCCGCTGTTTAGACTCCACAGCCCTACAAGAAGCAGGCTTGGATGCCATACAGAAGAAAGGCGAGCTCGTTGTGGGCATCAAGCAAAATGCCCCACCTTTTAGTTTTCAGAATGCTGAGGGTGAATACACAGGCTTTGATGTCGATATCGCCATCGCTTTAGCAGCACAATTAGAACTGAAACTCAAGCTTGTGCCCCTGGAGAGTTCTAGCGACCGTATTCCTTACATTCAAGAGAATAAAGTGGACCTTATCATTGCATCAATGACAATTACGCGGGGAAGAGATAAGGTCATCGACTTCAGCATTCCTTATTTCCAAGATGGACAGGGGCTGATTTTCAGAAAAAACAGCGCAGCCAAAGGCTATAAAGACCTCAAAGGGAAAAAAGTCGGAGCTGTAAATGGCACCACTTCTTTGCGTAATATGAGCAAAGTTCAGCCCGAAGCTCAAGTTGTCATCTATAGCAATTACGCCAATGGGCTCGAGGGCCTTCTAAAAGGGGAAGTCGATGCCTTTACTAGCGATTACCTAATGCTTCTAGGTTTACGAAATAACCATGCTCAGAAAGATGAACTTGAAGTCAAAGGCTCTCGTTTCACTGTCGAGCCTTATGGAATAGGCATGAAAGAGAATAGCTCCGAATTACGAGACAGTGTCAACAAAGCCCTCATGCAGATCTGGAGCAACGAAACATGGAGTGAAATTAATGAAAAATGGTTTGGCGAAGGCAAGTCATACTACAATGAAAATTACTTCGAAATCAGTTTGGTTCGTTAAGATTTATTTTGGACTCCGGCCCCAAAAGTCATTACATAAGCTCTATTATAGCTGGGGTTGTTTCTGGTTTAGTCACACTCACTTATAGTGTCACCTATGCCGCTCTTATTTTCTCATCAAGTCATCAAGCGGTCGACTGGCCAGGGAATACGCTCAAGCTCAAGCGGGCTTTTTTCGGGGGGCT
>JADGBV010000072.1 GCA_015231345.1 Planctomycetota bacterium | reverse complement strand
GACCATTGTTTTGTTTTCAATCATTTTCCTTTTGGGTAAATGCTTAAAAACAGAGTCACTGCGATTATTGCCATAATAACCATGAAGTAGGGTTTTGGGCCATGATTTTTTTAATGAAGCGATATTATTTGATTTCATTGCTTCTTTAAGTTTAAAGAATTGATCCTTGCCCAGGTAGCGCAAGTCAACGCGTAACCATTTAAGGCTGTTTTGTTCTAATTCATCTGCATACTCCAAGAGGCATAGCTCTTTGGAATTGTACATCACTGTTCCTGCGGGGCTTTCTTTGAAACGGAAATCTCCAGGGCCGGCTTCAACTGAAGACGCTAATAGTTCTGCTTGCTCGGCACCCATCGATGACAATAAAGCACGTTTGGAATAGTACATTAAGAGTGGTCCAAAACCCAAAAGTTCAGTGGGGATCTGCATGGCTGGCAGCAGGCTGAATAGCTGTTTGCTTGGGATTTCATTATTTAAGATGATGCGCTGGCAATGATTTTTAAAGATATGTTGCCACTTTTCGAGACTGTGCTTGTTGGCATTTCCCGTATCGAGTAAAAGTTGAAAAGGAACGCCGCTTTCGTTTAAACTATAAGCTAGGCCAAGGTCTTGGACTCTTAAAGTACAATTGTAGCTTGTGATGTTTTCAAGGTATGCATCAAAGGGTCTCTCTTCTACTAATCGGTCAGCTGCAAGACAAATGGGTAAGTTGGCCTTTTTGGCGGAGTTTAATGCCAGATCAAACTCTTTAAGAGTTAAGCCTCCTTCCCGTGAGTAATGATCTACGTGGGCAATGACCTCATGGGCATTCATGTCTAGTGCCCACTGAAGTTGCTCTAGGGATTGAATTGAAGCGCAGTACTTCATGTATCACCTTTATAGAGAACCATGCCTGTAAAAAGCTCATGGGCGTCTTCTATTTTGATCACTTGATCTTGCCGTGCGCTTTGGATAGGTGCATGGGAGAAATTAAAGAGTTTTGAGGGATCAATACTTTTATTTGGCCCTGAACGTGAAATATACTGGATCTGATCTCCAGCTTTAAGTGGATTTTTGAGCTGAACCCAGGCTTGGTTGTTTTGATGATGTATAACAGTGCCCATATAGTTGAACTTATTGGGGTTTTCTTCTTGTTGTGAGATGCTATCGAATAAAGGCCTTCCGCTTAAGTCTGCTTCTGTGTAGCCTCGGTTCGAGAAGAGATTGAGCTCGCTTTCACACCGATCAATGACTTTCTGATCGGGGACTTCTTTTGAAAATTCGTTGATGGCAGTCCGGTAGGCTTTGCAGGTAGAAGCTACATACATATTGGATTTCATGCGCCCTTCTATCTTAAGACTATGTATTCCCTGTTCTATGTAGAGAGGGATCTGTCTGAGGCCCAAAAGGTCTTTGGAACTCATAAAAGTTTGCTCTTTTCCTAGGCCAGGAACTTGATATTCAAAGCGGCAGCTTTGTTTGCATCCGCCTCGGTTGCTGTCCCTTCCTGCTGTATAATTGGAAATGGTGCAGTTGCCCGAATAGCTTGAGCACATTGCGCCATGAACAAACGTTTCTATTTCGACTTGAGCCTCCTGGCCTATGAATGCCGCTTGATAGATGCTGAGCTCCCTACCAGTGACAATACGTGTCACACCTAGTTCTTTCCATAATTTTGCTGCTTGAGTGTTGAGGCATGAAGCTTGCGTTGAAAGGTGGGCAGGTATGTTTGAGTGTTTTCTGATATGTGAGAGCACTCCTGCATCAGAAACAATAATGCCATCAACTCCAACTTCGCCAAGAAAACCCAAAAATTCAGCTATGCCGTCAAAATCCTGTAAGTGGAGGAATGCATTCATGACGACATATACTTTGACTCCATGCTCATGGGCATATTGGCAGCCTTCCTCTATCTCTGAATTGGTGAAGTTGTCTGCGCCCGAACGAAGGCCATATTTTTGTCCACCAATATAAACGGCATCGGCTCCGTAAAGACAGGCGATTTTTAGCTTTTCTAAACCCCCAGCGGGGGCTAGTAATTCAGGTGTTTGATTGAAAGGAGGCTGTTCTTGCATAAGCAAGGGAGGGTTTGATATTTTAGGGGGGGGATAAAGTCGATGTGAGATATGCTTGCTCATATAAGTTTAAATACTTTTTTTAAAGCTCTTCATGAATTTTGGTGACAGTCGATAAAATCCCTTCATGCGTTGTCCACTTCAATTACTCGATAAGAATCCGAAAGTCTTATTTGCGTTTTATTTTGTGCTTGCTGCTTCTTTGCAGTTGCTTTTTTTTGCAGCTGGGTCTTTTAGCGATGCTCCAGATAATTGTTTCTACGGTGATTCTTGGCTGCTTCATTCAATGGCTTCTAATTACCTCGATCATGGGGTGATGAATTATATTGAAGAAGGGCCGACTTTGACTCAGTTGCCAGGTTATCCCTTTTTGATTTCGCTTTTTTATGATCTTTTTGGGGTTGATACGCGCAATATTTTATATTTTCAGATATTTTGTTCCTCATTAATTATTCCAAGCGCAGTCTTATTGCTTAAAAAGCACCTAGGGGGGTATAGTCATTTATTTGCCCTTTTACTGATTTTTGACCTCCACACCTTGTTGTACTCTTCGTGCTTGATGACAGAATTTTGGGTATGGCTGTTTTGGTTTATTGCTTTTCTTTGCTGGTCCCAATATGATGGTCAAACTAAAAAGTATTTAATCCCCTTAGGCTTTGCTTTTTTATGTTTAGCCGCAAATTTTAAGCCGCTGCCTGTTCACTTTGCGCTCTTTTTTGTATTGGGGATGATCGTCCTTGGCTTTAAGCTTTTCATGAGTCACTGGAGGCTTTTCTTTTTTGGCCTGGCGATTTTTGCTGTTGGCTTAATTCCCTTGCTTTACCGTAATTATCAAGTGACCGAGCAGTTTCCACGCTATTCCACGATTTCTTCATTTGGTGCTTGGCATTATAATATTGCATACCGTGAGTCTGATCGACTTGGTATTAGTATTTCTGAGTCGCGTTTTATTTTGGTCGAAAAAATGCGTCAAAAATTAATTAGCCGAGGCCATGAGATTGCTCCCATTCCTTTGAAAATTGCTGGCAGTAGACATGAGCATATACAGGCCCTAGGTCTTAGTGAATATGAATATGCAAACTTAGCCGACGAAATGGTGGCTGAGTATTTAAAAAATAACTTTTTTTCCTATTCGTGGGCGCATTTTAAGGCGGCTTTTAATACTTTTACCATAAGTAATTTGTCGTGGCTGAAAATGGTCTTCTTGCATTATAAGGCAATTTCTTTTGGACATATGTCAGTGGGGGAGTTGCTGGATATGCTCAAACAAGGAAATGTTAAATCTTTTTTGCTATTTTCGAGGTTTTATGAACTCACTTACGTGTTTGTTCTTATGCCTTTTGTCATGTTGGCCTTGTTGGCCGGTTGGTTCAGTAGGGAGAAAAAATTTGTCATTTTGTGCGCTTTTTTCTTTATTTCTTATGTTTGTTTGATCGCTGGCTTAAATACATATGGACGCTTTCGCTATCTCTTTATGCCCATGTTTTTGTTTTTGGGTGTGCTAGGTGTGAAATATACTCTCACTTATTTGAGAAAAACACTATTCACACGCGCCTAAAAGCCTTAAGCTAAGGGATTTTCTCGGTGCCATGAGATGATTTTTTTCTTTAAGAATTCAGCTCCAGCCTTGCAGAAAAGAAGCTTTCTTTAAAAGGCATCCTGAAATCATAACTTTTTTAAAGAATAGGGCAGGTGAAATGGGTCGCAAAACCATTATCGTTGGAAACTGGAAAATGAACAAAAACCTTGCTGAATCAAGGGATTTTGCTCGTGAACTTCGTCAAAAATTGAGAACTCTTCCTGAAGGTGTAGAGGCTGGAATTTCCCCAACACTTCTTGCTGTTGGTGTTGCTATTGAAGAAATGAGCGGATCAGACATTTTGGTTGGCGCTCAAGAAGGTTATGCCGTTGAATCCGGTGCATTTACTGGTAAAGTATCCATGAAAATGCTCAAAGAAGCAAAAGCTGGGAAAAATCAAAAAAACTGTGAAGTTTAACACGGGAAATCTCTTATATTTAAAGGACAATGAGTAGATTTTATTTGCTTTGGTCTTGAAAAACACTAAGTCTTGTGTAAATGCCCCTAAACTTAACTGGAGAGAGTGGACATGATTCCTGACAATCTTCTTTTCACCGAAGAACATGAATGGTTACGCGTAAGCGACGAACACGATTACGCTTATATTGGAATTAGTGACTTTGCACAAGAACAGTTAGGAGAAATTGTCTATGTCGAACTCCCTGAGGTGGGCGACAGCATTTCTGCTGGCGATGAATTTGGTAGCATAGAATCAGTCAAAGCTTCCTCTGAACTTTATAGTGCCATTAGCGGTGAAGTCATTGAAGTTAATGCTTCTCTAGCTGACACCCCAGAAATGGTTAATCAGTCTCCCTACGATGACGGCTGGATGATTAAGGTGAAATTGGATGATTTTTCTGAAACTCATGGTTTAATGGACTCCGAAGCTTACGAGTACCATATGCAGAGAAGTGAAAGAGGCGAAGAGCCTCTCGATCATCTTGACGAAGAAGTAGAAGAAGACTAAGTCTCCTTCTCAGATCCATTCCATGGCTGGCATGAACCCTAAAGTCATCATCATGCCATTGAACTATAATGGCGAAGAGCTACTGGAACAATCTCTGCCTGCAGTCATAGAAGCTGCCAAGAACTCTCCTGTGCAAACAGAAGTTTGGGTTATCGACAACAACAGTTGCGACAATTCTAAAGAGTATGTAAAGGGCCATTTTCCTGATGCTCAATTTATCAGTTATCAGGAAAATCAAATTCTCTTCACCTACAACGACGCCTTCAAAAAGGCAAATGCGGATTACATCCTCATTCTCAATAACGATATGATTCCAGACAAGGATTTCATTGCACCCCTCATTGCCAGGATGGAAAATGAACTTAACTGTTTTGCCGTGAGTCCCAAAATAAACGCAGAAAAAGCAAGCGATGCCATGAGCTACCGCTTAACTGGATCTTTCTGCCATGGACACTTAAAGCCAGTCGCTCTCGATGAAGGGCCAGGCGCTACATTATACCTCCATGGAGGAGCAGCCCTCATCAAGCGAGAAAAATTCCTCGAACTTGGTGGCTTCGACCCCCTCTTTTTTTATTTTGAAGACAACGACCTAAGTTACCGAGCTTGGCAAAAAGGATGGACTTGTCTATTTGAACCCTCTTCTGAATGCGAACACCTTGGCAGTCAGACGACACTAAAAGTCTTTGGCCACGAAGAGAAAAAGAGAGCCTTGAAAGAAAAAGCGAGCAACTTATTTATCTTAAAAAATATCAGCGAAACTACATGGCTGAATAACTTTCGCATATGGACCTTTTTAAAGATCCTCAAAATGATATTTTCTGTAGATAGTTATCGTTTATGGGCCTATTTCGAGGCCCTCACCTTAGCTAATAAATTGCAACAAACAAGAGACAAAACACTTTCCGACTCTGAACTCATGACTAAAATCACCAACATGAGTTTAAAGGAATTATAGATTAGGGAGAGCAATCTTTCCCACCAATCATCATGAAAGCCACACTGCATCATTTCTTCGAAAGAACGGCCTACAGCAAGGATGCAAATGAATACTTACTGCGCTATCACGGACTCGAAGAAGATGAATTTCTACTCATCATTCCAGCCCAAGATAATCGAGTATCCCAAGATGATTTACTAGAAGAAATAGACTATTTAGTCAAACTTGATTTATACCCTCATGTCTTTTTAAGTGAGTATTTCTTAACTCAGGACATTATCGAGGAGTTACAGGAGAATCTTACGAGAAGCTTCAACAATCAAGTCACTGTTCATTTAGGGCAAGAAGAATCTTACCCTGAAGATTTAATCACACTTTCACTCAAGCAAAAATTTGCCAAATACCTCTTTGTTCACCCTGCTTTCAAAGATGACAAAGAGCAAACCATTAATTTACTTCACCTGCATAACAACTTCCTCAAATGGCATAAAAACAGCCTCGATCATTTACCATGGATTAATCATTTTTTAAAAGCTCATGGCCCTGAGGTCTCTTTGCAGATCGCCCCAGCCCACCAAATCCTTCCCGAACTCTTCACCTCAAAAGGCGCTGGTACTTTACTAAGCTTAGGCTATCAATTCAACACCCTATCTATTAAAGAAATCAACAAAAAACAATTACTCGAACTGCTTGAGCAAGGCTTCGAAAAGCCCCTCAAGGCGAACTACATTGACTCCCTAGATGAATCATCACGTATTATCATAGAAAAAGAATACCGTGGAGCTGTGATTTTCCAGAACATTTCAGGTTCATTTTACCTTGATAAAATCGTCGTATCTCCCCAATACTTGGGCTACGGCTTAGGATCCCTCCTCTTAGATGAACTTTTCGAACAAATAGGCAACATCACAACCCCTAACCCACGTCTTTTTTGGCGTGCCAAACTAGACAACCCCTATTTATCCAAATACAGTCGCCTAGTGAATCATTTCGCAATAAAGTTCCCTTTGCTCTGTGGCACCGTTAGCGATGAGACATATACCTATCATTTCATTGGGCTTTCCCATGAAGAAAGACAATTGGCTGTAGAATTCATGGTCAAACACCCTTCTAGTTTTATTTCATGAATCAAGAGTTACATTTACCCAAAGGCTTCAAGTACACCGGTATCCACGCGGGCCTCAAAGGGACTGCAAACTTAGACTTAGCTCTTATCTATTCTGATGTCCCATGCGAAGCCACAGGAGTATTCACTCAAAACCATTTCCCTGGCGAACCGGTCAAACTGGCTAAAGAAATTCTTAAAGAAGGGCGCTTGCAAGCCATTATTGCTAACTCAAAAATTTCTAATGTTGCCACTGGTGAAGCTGGGCAGAAAGTCGCACAGCATATTTGCTCCAGCTTAGCTCAGGAACTATCCTTAGAAGAAAAACTCTGCGTCATCAGTAGCACTGGCATAATTGGACGACTCTACCCTGAAGGCGTCATAGAAAAAGCACTGCCAAAACTCTGTCAAAGCCTTAAAGCAGATTCAGATTCGTTTATGAATGCAGCCAAAGCCATTATGACCACTGACACAAAAGCTAAGGCCTTCTCTGCCAAAGTCGGTTCTGCTACCATTAATATTATGGCCAAAGGCGCCGGCATGATTGACCCCAATATGGCAACCATGTTGGCTTTCATCACCACAGATGCCAAAATCCCCCATTTAATCTTAGGAGATATTCTCAAGCGAGTGGTGAATCAAAGCTTTAATAACCTCAGTATCGATTTTGACACCAGCACCTCTGACAGCTGCTTTCTCATGGCCAATGGGCTGGCTGGCGAGGTTGACCTCGAAGCATTTGAGAAGGCCTTAAAAGATCTCTGCTGGCAATGCTCCGAAGCCTTAGTGATGGATGGCGAAGGCGTCGACACTCTGATTGATTGCCAAGTGGGAGGATCGACTGATCACTCCATGGCAAGAGCCGTGGCCTCATCCATAGTCAATAGCCCTCTCGTTAAAACCATGATTACAGGCGCCGACCCCAATTGGGGACGACTCATCATGGCCATTGGCAAAGTCGACGACACTCGACTCTGTGGAGTAGCTCCCACCATTCACATTAATGGAATCTGTGTCTTTAAAGAAGGAGCGCCCCATGAGCATGACTTAACTGCTATTTCAAATAGCATGAAAACACAAGACCGAGTTCTTTTAGAGGTCGACCTGCGCCGTGGTAATGAATCCATACGTTACTTAGGTGGAAACCTCACTAAAGAATATGTCAGCATTAATGCTGACTATACAACTTAAAGCTTTTTATAAAACTAAAGTCAGTTAATCCTTCTTTTGCTTCAAAGTAAAAGGCAGAAAAGACTGAGTCTTATGAGGGACTCCGGCTCGATATGAGGGTACAGCCGTATGTCTAACAAACACATGGCCGTCATTTTTATATAAACGTTTCAGATAAGAAAAGTTAAGCAATCCTTTTCGCTCTTTCATCAAGTTATCAAAGTCATGGCGAGCAAAACTTTTCCATGGAAAACGTGCTTCAAAACCCCACCCTGACTCTTTTCCCGGAACGTTAAAAACCTCATACTCCAAATCACTATTCCATTCTTTTTTAGCCGTTATGCGATTATTATATCGAACATAATCATCCAGATAAAGCCCTTTAGCATTTATATTGAGCTGATACAAACTTTCATCTTTTCTATTAGGGCTTATATAGAATTCAAAACAATCCCCTCTCCATATAGGGTCACCATCTTTTGCTCCAAAGCTCTTAGGGCTGGAGTCTTCCATAAGACCAAACAGATAACAGTAATCTTTATCCCAGCGCAGGTAAAGCTTAAAATCAAGATCATGTTTGATACCATTATAAAGATATGAGGCCTCAAGAGGTTTTACATTCTCCCAAGCCTTCTCATCCATCTTTCCATCAATTACAATAGGGTGTTTACTGGCAAACACATTCACATTATCACGGGGCCAGCTTTCACCAAAGCTGAAACGATAAGAAGAACAAGAGGCTAAGCTATTTATATCTTCAGGAATGGTATTCACCCAAATACTCTTACCATCAAAGACTGGAGCTCGATTAAAGATTCCTTGGGGAGGAGTAAACTCAAAAAGCACTCGGCCATAATAGGGATCGATTTGGAAAAATTTCTGTTCCGTCGTCACAAAAACCAAGCCAGCATTAACAATGGGTGTCAACACAGGGCCCTCCAAATCCAAAGGAGAATGGAGTAGTTCCTTGAGGTCACGGTTCATAAAGTGAATCAGCCCCTTCTCTGTTCCTGCCACAACTAAATCGGTAGCACTGCAATAGTAGTATGCCAAGCCGCCATTCACCGCACCACTTAATTTATTTTGATGTTCAATATGCCCATCAGCTAACCTCAACGCATAGATATCCCCGGAGACCGTCGCCACATACACGCGCTTATCATAAATACAAGCAGTGCCGTTTATAGCAGCAGGCAGACGATTCACCCAAACATGACGACCATCTTGCCAATGGATTCCATAAACATGCCCCGTGTCATCACCAATACAGAGAATATTCTTAGAAGCAGCTAAAGAAGCGCGACACTTACCTTTTAATTTGAGTTTCCATAACAATTTACCTTTATGAAGATCGTAGGCATAAATGCTGCCTTCTTGAGTCACAAAATAAACAAATCCAGAAAAAAACAAAGGATCCGATACAACAGTACCGTCTAATTTATGACTCCAGAGGAGGCTTTTCTGACGCAAACTTACAGCATGGACATTTCCATCATCTGTGCCTAAGTAGCAAACATTTGATCTCTCAACAACTCCAGAAGAAATGTTCGCTCCCAGCAAATCATGTAAAGCTGCATCGTCAAAGCCAAAAGAATAACGACCCCGTATGGCTCGCCCCGAACTATAAGCATTCTCTCTTGGATCACTTATATACGTCTCTTTGATGGCACTTAGTTTCAAGTTCAAGTCATGTCCAGAACAATAAAAACGACCATCTCTCACAGGGCGCCTTGACTGCATAGGCCAGTGCTTCATGTATTCCAGAGCATCAATTTTACGAACTAAGTCGTAGAAAGCCCAAACATCATCACGAAAAACCTTGGGGTCCAACTCATAAATCATTACTTCAGCAAGCTCAGACATTTGATGAGCACATAGAATGTCGATTTTCTTTTTTAACAATTGAACATAATGACCACCTCGGCTATATGTTTTTGAGTTGATGATACTTGCGGGCAGTTTTTCTTTATCCTCATTTTCTAAGGCATCGACAATCAGTTGACCATAAGCCTTATCTGGCTGCCATTTCCGCTTGCCCTTGAATATATGTAATGCAGGAACTGGATCTGCTTGCATGGCATGATTGTAGTCGGCAAAAAACAAGCTATAATCACCAATTCCAGATCGCCCATCCACCAGTATGTGAAGACTGGATGAATCCGCAAAAAGCACCTGAAAACTTAGCTTATCACCACCTGGGTCTAAAAGGGTCAAATCGATGCCACTTAAATCAGCCAGAGCGTTATGCTGCAATTTTAAGTACAAGGACTCTGAGCGACTTTTTACTTCAAAGATGGCGTAGCATTGGCTCTCACCAGGAAAATCAATCTCTTCAGGAGCCGTCTCCAGTTCCAATGCCTGTAAAGGCAAGAAAAAAGACAGGGCTACAAGTAAAAAAATTGGACATCTACAATTCACACACCCATTCTCTTCGCGAGTTAATCCTTACAACTGCACAATTCGAGTTTTTACTAGAAATAATAATTCAACTTTAGTGCTTGAGCGTTTTTTGTTTTTAAACAAACGCCCCAAACCTGGAATTTTAGAGAGCAAAGGAACTCCAACCTCACTACCAGTCGTCTTTTCGTAAATTAAGCCGCCAAGAGCCAGAGTATCACCATCTTTAAGGTAAGCCGTTGTTTTAATTTCTCTTAGAGAGATTCCTGGAGAATCCGTACCCGTCAAAGCATCGTTGAGATCAGTAATAATGGGATTGAGTTCAAGTTCAATCACTCCGCTTTGCCTAATTTGTGGGGTGACTCTTAACTGAATCCCCGACTCAAATAAGACTTCGCCATAGCTTTGGTTTTTACTGGTGGACGATGAGAATGTAGCATTGCTTTTACTTATTTTATCATTATTACTCCCTTGGGTATCCACGGTGGAGTTGACCGTATTAGAATCTTCACGTTGAGAAGGCGCATAGCCATCTTTGGTGTATTCTGTCACAGAATCAGTTAGAACCTTAGTTTGCGAGTCCTTTGAGCTGTCTTGAGAATCGCTCCCTGATGACTGACTGTTATTTTCTGCAAAGCTAATGGATTTACGAATAAAATAGGGGCGTTTTTCCGTGAGTTTAAATTCTCCCGTCATTTTATTGGCCACCATAAGTCTTGGTTCAGCCATCACTCGGGCCTTGCCGTCTTCAATCATGGCTGATACTCGAAGAGTCAAAGCCTCTAATTCATTACGAGCCAAAGCTTCAACAACTGTCCCTGTTACCCCTCGACCATTAATAGGAGCAGGCAATACGCTTGTGGTATCCATACTACCAGAAACATTGAATTTACTTTTCCTACTACTCCCCGACCAGTTTAGCCCCAACTCTTTTTGGTGACCTCGCTGAAGTTCAATCACCTTCACTTCGATAAGAACCTCTGGAGCTTGCACATCGACATTTTCAAGAATTTGAATTATATTGAGAACATATTCTTTTCGGTCAGTGATGACCAATTGATCAGTGCCACTAATAGCAGTAATTTTACCATCAGGTGAGAGCTGACCTTGAACCATTTTCACGGCATCGGACGAAGATATATTCATTAAATTATGAATAGCGGTCACATAATCGGAATTTTTATATTGCTTGATTTCTTGTAAAAGTTGAGCTCTTCGGTCTTTCATCTTATTGCCTCCCACTAAATGTGAGAAATAAGGCTCGGATTCATAACTATTCAATGTGAGGTACTTCCCATAACCGTCCTCCAGAAGCATTTCCCCCTTATCTTTTTTCTTATCATAAAGAGATAACTGAAAACGGACCATCAAATTCTCACCAGTTTTCTGTTCGCGTGTCACTTCAGCAAAAAGCAAATTTGCTTTACCTTTAAAAGTCATTTTCACTGTTTTAAATTCACGTCCATCAGCATTGGCAATTTTATCTCGTTTCAGACGACTCCCTTTTATTTCATCAACATAGAAAGCTTTGATTAAGTCCGTTTTCTTCACAAAATCAAAATCACTTAAGCCATTAGCCACTTTATCGAAATAAAGAATCAAATCATCGGATTCATTTTCTGGGTCCAAAAATAAATGACTATTTTTAATTTTCTTAGCATATTGGTCAAACTCCTCAGATGTCCTCGGCGCAATTTCCATTTGCAGTACGATGGCAGATTTACCCACCTCCTCATAAATGCTTATTTTTTTAAGTAATCCATTAGACCAAAGTGTCCCCTCAATCAGCAATAAAGCTAATATTATAAAGAGTATTCTTAAACTCATTTTACCGACACACTCCAACTTTTCTCCTGCCCGCTGAACTTATATGAAAATTGCTTAAAAATAGACTCATTCGCTTTAGGGTAAATATCCTCTTGTTTGGTTGAAAGCAATCGACCCATCTCGTCATATGAAAAGAGATAAAAAGTTGCTCTCGTACCCTTGGCAGTATCGTTTTTGATGGCAATAATAAAATGGAAGCGATCTTTAGTTCGCCAAGCTCTTTCAATTTTTAACGATAAAGCTTCTGATAAAGATTCGCTGTTTTCAAAACCAGAAACAATTTGAATATTATGCGCCAAATTGGGGGCCTCAAAAAAAACGGGATCAATTGAATCCTTAGATTCATAAGCTGCAACGGGCAAATTTGACCAGCTAAGAGCGGTGCCTTTATCGAAAGGGGTGCCTTCATCTGACTTATTTTGACAGCCAGAAACTAAAACGCTAAAGCTAATAAAAAAAAATAGGACAATTAAGTTATTCACGATAGATATTGTATGAAAAATAACAAGTTATTCAAGAAATGGCATTAAAAAGGAAAGAATATCTCTAATTGAATTCAGACTACAGCAAATAACATCTTCAGCAAAGCATTTCTTGAAGACATCTTCTTTACCCCAAAAATGAGCACCATGCCAATTCAATCCACTTTAAAGCACACCCTCATCTTTGGTCTACTGGGAGCTCTCTTTTGGAGCAACCTAACGGCAGCGAGCACTTCCATAGCCTTCGGAGACCTCAACCTAAGTGCAGCTAGAAGTGCAGTCAACAAACCAGCTGTGGACAAAGATTTAAATGGCAAATCCATGAATGTTGCTGGAGTTAAATTCGAAAAGGGCGTCACCATACACCCCCCACACAATATTCGCATATTGCTCAATGGCAAAACGAATCGATTTGAAGCCATTG
>JADGBV010000071.1 GCA_015231345.1 Planctomycetota bacterium | reverse complement strand
TCGGCGTATTATTCGGTCTTCTGCTGGGCTTCTGTCCCATAGACACCTTGATATGGCCTTTTTTAATCTTACTGGTGCTTGTTTTACGAGTTAATATAAGCATGACGCTTGTATTCTGTGCTTTTGGGAAAATGGTTAATATATTCTTAGGTTCGGTAACTCTTATTACAGGAGAAGAAATCCTCAATAACCCTTCTCTTATTCCTCTTTGGCAGAAAATGTATAATATTCCCATTATAGCCATTTGTGGTTTTGACCGAGTGGCAGTTATGGGGGGCTTGGCTATTGGCTTAATTCTTGGCGTACTATTTTTTCCACTTACCTTAAAATTAAAATCAATTTTCAATCAGCACGTCACCCCTTGGTTGAATAAATTGTGGATTGTAAAAGTTCTGAAAGGTTCTAAATTATATACTTGGTACGCAAAGGTGATAGGATGATTTTTCGTTTAAAACTATTTATTCCGTTAATTCTTATCGGTGGCTTATTTTTTGGAGGCCTATACCTATTTCAAGATAGTTTGCTCAAAATGGGCCTTGAAAGTAGTGTTCCTGGTTTAGAGCTTGACCGAGCTGAACTTGAAATTTCTAGTTCTAGTTTTGGCGGTAACATTAAAGGTCAATTGAAGGATGAAGAGACAGCTAAAGTCTTATTGGAACTTGGTGATAGTGATCTTAGTATTGAGCCTAAACCTTTGGGCTTCGGGAAGGTGATTGTCTCAAGGTTGATGCTTGAGGATTTAGTCATTCACAGAGACTTATTCTCAATGGTCGAAGATAGTGCCGCTGGACAAAGTGCTGATGATGGTGTGAAGAGTACGACTGGACCTGGTCAAGCAACGACTGATGAAGACGGAGGATTACTCGATATGGATACATCGAGCCTTGATTACCGTGATATGCTAGAAAGAGTGACAGGAAGATCTAATTTAAAAGTTGAAGAAAAAATAGAGCAGTTGCAGAATACATCTAAGGAGCTGGAAGAAAAGTGGAAAAACCTATCTAAGAACAGTGAATCACTCATAGATAATAAAAAAACTGAACTCGACCAATTGAAAAAAAGGTGGAGCAAGAATGGTTTGCAGAGTGAATATAAGACAGAGTTTGAAAGTATAAAGAAGGAGTTTAAAAGCTTATCTTCACAAAAGTTTGATGTTAAGAATCTCACTCAAATAGCGAACAATGTTCAAAAAATCAATGATCTCAAAAAACGAGTCAAAACATTGAAGAATAACCTGAAGGAAGTAAAAACAAAGTTTAACGAAGACCGCCAGTTTTTCGATAAAGCTAAAGATGAAGTGCAATCCACCATCGATGTTGCCAAAAGTGCTCCTGAAGATTTAAAACGTTTGCAACGTGAAAGCAAAGAAGTTTATGCCGCTGCCGACGAAGATGTGGATACTCTAAAAGAGGAATTAAACCCGAAAAACTTTGGTGCAGCAAAAATCACTCGACTCCTTTTTGGCAAAGAATGGGAAGAGAAATTGAATGAATATATGGGCTATTGGAATCAAATTAAAGAGTATTTGCCTGAAACGGGTGAAGGTATGAGTGAGGAAGAAAAAGCTGAACACGAATCCAAGAAAGATGTTTTGAAAAAAGAAGACTATCAGGTGACTTTTACTCGATCGCCAGATTATCCCTCATGGGCTTTTAAGGAAATTGCTTACCGTGGTGAAGCCAAAGAAGTTCAAGAAGGCGAAGATATTGGCTTTGAAGGGACAATACATAATATGAGTTCAGACGAAGCTCTCTTAGGTCAGCCCATTAGTTGGGCCCTCAATGGCTTAATGAAAGGTAAAAGTGGTGGCAAATTTGCTGCTGAAGGACAGTATTCAACCATACATAAAGAAAAAGAAACTCGTTACCTTAACTTTAAACTTGAAGGGAAAAAAATCGATAAAAAAACAATGGGGCCACCCAAAATGAGAGTCATTTTGACTGGGGGAACCATGGCCATTAATCTTAGAGTCGATTTATCAAAGAACCCTGATTTAACAGCTGAGGGTGAATTACTCATTCAAAACTCAGATATTCAAATCGCTCCAACGGTTAAAGAAGTTATGCAGGCTCCTCTTAAAGATGCCATGGTCAAAATGCTAAGTGAGGCCGTCAGTTTTACTGTTAGCTATAAACAAGGTGATAAAACCCCAGAAGTTAAATTTCGTAATGACTTAGACGACATATTCAAAGGTTTACTTAAAGAAAGCGCACAAGGTTTTGCTGACCAGGCTGTAGTTAAATATCAACAACAACTTCAAAGTAAAATAAGTTCAAAAATTAAAAATGATGAGTTGAATACATTGATTAGCTCTCTAAGTGGTTCCTTGGTTGGTTCTGGAGACCAATTTATCTCTTCACTTATCCAAGGTAAGACTCAACAGCAAAGTAGTTATAACTCTCTTAATCAAATGGACCAAGAGGCTGGTAGTTTAGATGGTAATATGAGTAAAACAACTCAATCTCGAGCTAGCCTGCAAACGACATTGAAAAACGAAGTGAAAAAGAGAGCAGAAGCTGAAGTTCGAAAAAGAATTGCAGCTGAGAAGAAAAAACTTGAAGATAAAGCTAAGGCCAAATTGCAGGCTGAACTGAAAAAACGTCTTGCTCTAGATACACAAAGGAAAAATCAAGCTGCTAAGAAAAAATTGGCTGACGAAAAGAAAGCACAGGAGAAGAAGCTCCAAGATCAGATTAAAGCCAAGGCTGATGAAAAAATCAAAAAATTAGAAGATAAATTCAAAGGCCTTTTTTAAGTTTGAATTTTATACAGAGATATTTTAAAGCAGCCTTTGCCATAGTATTACTTATTGGTTTTGGCTGGTATTTTGTTAATGAGCTTCAAACTCATAAAGATGATCTTTATGTAGTGCTTGAAGATAGCTACAATCTAATCCCTCATCTTGTAGGAGTTGTGGTCTTCATGATTATCGCCATATTGATCCGAGCCATACGCTGGCAGATCATGTTGGGCAAAAATCATCTATTGGGTTCCTGCTTTCGTTCAGTGGCCATAGGTTATTTAATTCAAGTCCCGCTCTCCAAGTTCGGAGAAATCGTTCGTGTGACTAATCAGAAAAAGAATTCTAACTGCTCTTTAGGAGAGATACTCTCAACTATATTTATTGACCGAATTCTAGATGTGGCCTCACTTCTTATATTACTCATTTTTCTAATGTATTATAGTGGCGAAGTGGTTGCTGATCGCTTACCAGAACTTCAAAGTATATTCCCAAAACTTATGTTCTTTTTCGCAATAGCATTTATTGCTTTGCTTCTTCTCTTTTTTGCTGGTGGTTTCCTAAAAGATATCATTGCAAAACTACCATTACTTCCAGCCAAAGTTAAACAGTCATTTATTTCTTTGATTGATAAAATGCAAGAAGGAACACGTTTTATCAAATCTTTTAAAAGAATGATTTTCTTATTTATTTCTACATTAGCGATATGGGTGAGTTATTTTATTTGTTTTTACTTAGCTGTTGCTTTTTATCCTCAAGTAAGTCATGATGTGAATATCCAAGACATTCTTTTTGTTTTTACCGTAGGAACAGTAGGCGTTCTGGTTCCAGTGCCAGGTGGATTAGCTTACCCTCTTTTTGTGCAACGTTCATTAATGATTGTTAGTTCTGTTAGCGAGGCGGAAGCCATAGGCATTGCAACGGTCGTGTATTTAGTGAATTTCTGGATAGCAAATCTCATTTGTGGGGGAGGGAGCTTTCTTTGGCAAGCTATCTTTCCTTACCGTCCCATGGCAGAAGAAAAATGAACATTTCATTAGATGATATTCATGAACTTCTGGATCGCCAAATGGATGATGGCGCTTCATTTGCTCGCATTCGCTGTGTGCAATTAACACACCGTAGGAAATTTATTTATCAGAAATCGAGAGTCGAGTCACGCTTTTCAGAAAATGAAGAATTGTGGACACTAGATACATTGCATGGTGGAACATGGGGTGCCTTATCAAGTGGTAGCTTTGAAGAGTTGAAACAGACTTTTGCCCGTTCGGCTTATTTGGCAAATGAACTTTCTGTAAAATCGAATATTAATCCGCGCAGCTCTCATGAAGTCATGTTGCCTAAGCCTATCCGCCAAGTCACGGCAAGTAAAGAGAAGGATAATGTTGCAGCTGAAACTCAAGACCTATTACTGCTAATCGATCAAATGGACCGGGTTAGTCCGGGGAATATTAATATTAAATTACGTGATGATCATATAAAAATGTATTACTGGGATACTGAACATACACGCGGTGTGAATGAATTTACAAATATACATGCTGATTTAAGTTATTACCCAAAAGAAGCGAATTGCCCATTTGCGTGGCGTAGTTTTCATTATACTCAGCGAGCTGACTCCTCGCTTGACCTGGATGCATTGAATTGGCGTGATCAAACCGCTAATTGGATACAGAATATGGAATGTGAAAGTTTTAGAGGGCCAGCTGCAGATGATTTGCCATGGGTCTTTTCACCTAGGGCATTTGCTCAGCTTATTTACGGCACATTACGCAAGACTCTTTGTTTAGAACGTCCTGACCCTTTCTGTGATGCCATGAATCCAGCTTCTATTGATGGAGAGCCTATCACAGCTCCAGGTTTAACTTTGGTGTCTTCGCCTGCTCTTTATTCGTCTTCATCCTTCTTGGACCAAGAAGGAGTTCCAGCTAAGAGAGTAGTCTTACTGGAAGATGGTGTCTTGCAAAACCTCGTTTTAAGCCGTATTTCTGCATTTCATTTAAGCCGAAGTTTGCCTGTGCATAAAGAGAAAGTCCTTGCAGGTAGTAGTCGTAGTCGAATTGAAGGTCACTCTTTGCACCCAGACCTTATGTATATTGAGGTTCTTCCTGGTGACTTTGACCTTGAGGAAGTCAATAAAGGATATATTTATATCGATGAATTGGATGTGGAAGAGCTTGATCTAACAGGTGAAAAATTCCTTATAAGGTCAAGAAATGCTTTGGCGACAAAATATGGTGGTTTGCATAAAAGGCATATTAATGAACTGCGTTTTTATGTTAACCGTGAATCATTATGGTCTCATTTTGAAGGATGCACTGAATATCAAGAGAAGGTTTATCTTCCTCATGAACGAAATTTCCTTCCAAATGATCCTTATTCAATCTTTTTAGTTCCTTCTGCAAAATTTAAAGGTTTCCCATGCACCTGGAGCTAAAGAAAGTTGGCGACTTTTTTCAGACGAACCTGAGAGGTTATATCAGGGCGGCCAAGAAAGCAGAGATAACATTGCATATACTTGCAAGTGGTTTTCATGATCAGACCATCACTCTTTCAACGTCTTCCGTAGGCCCTATTGCAGAAAAGACAATCATTTCTTTGTCCCTATATGCTATAAAAGAAAGTGAGTTAGTCTGCCTGAAATTTCCAGTTAATTTGAATGCTCCTTTATCGAAAGATGATATTTTGCAAAGAATTGAAGAACAATTTGTGGGAGGTAATAGTACTGCCATAAGTGATATGGATCAAGACTTTAGTGTTTATAAAGGAGAAGACTATCTTGTTGATGAAAATCTACTGACTGTTGAGATTGATGAAATCATCACTTTTTTTCGTTCTCGATTTTTAATCGATGCTCCTCGTAAATTACTATACTCAGCCATGATCTCGCGAGGTTTTTCTTTTCAGTGCTTTGCAGATGAATCTTCTGGAATTCAATTTACGGCTAAAAGTTATTATTCTGTGCAGGCTGATTTAAGAACTAGGCTGAGTCAATTTCATTATGAGTACTCGGGGGCTACATTACGCGGCCTTCGCTTATCTCCAATCAGGCGGCACTTAGGAGCTTACTGGAAAGCTAAGCCTATGGAAAGTGATATTGATGATTATAATGGCTCGGTTATATTTGGATTTTTAGCTTTAGGTAAATTAGCCGAAGCTGGCCTTATAGCTATGAAGAATGATAACGATTTATTATGGCATTGGCTTAAAAAAACAGGCGAAGTCGAAGGCGGGAAACTAGCGGGTTTGGAATGCCGATCGGAAAGCGAAGATGGTGATATTAGTGGCTTTTTAGATGAGTCTTTTAGCAGTTGGATGTATCCGGCTGGTCAAGAAAAATTATCCTTAGGAGAGGTTCTTATGGGTGAGAATGACTTCAATGGTGCATTGTATATCCATGACTTAAAGGCTTTTATTCGTCAAGATAGGATTCGTATTATTACCATATCGACCAATCTCTATGTGAGTCGACGAAGGAAGCCTCGTTTTGTCGAGAAAGTTTTTGAAATCAAATTAACGGGCGAGTTATTGGTGAATGCTAAGGCAAGTGCAGAAGTCGTGCCTATCATGAGAAGTGGAGGGCGGAAATCTCTCATGGTTCCAGAATATATTTGCGTAGAAGACCTAAATATAAAAGTGAGATCTTTAGCTCGAGTCGTATAGGTTTGCATATTGTCTAACCTTTTTTCTGAACTTAATCATACTAAAAGAGAGCCTTTGGCAGCCAGGATGCGGCCAAAAAATCTTGATGAGTTTTTTGGTCAGGAACATATCTTAGCCAAAGGGAAACTATTACGTAGGGCCATACAAGCTGATCAGCTTAGTAGCTTGATTTTCTATGGTCCGCCGGGTACGGGAAAAACGACCTTAGCAAGAGTTATAGCTTTACACACGAAAGGTCACTTTTTATCAATTAATGCTGTTTTGGCAGGCATCAAGCAAATACGTGATTCTATTAGTGAAGCAGAGAGAAGGTTGGGGATTGCGGAGCAAAAATCAATTCTCTTTGTGGACGAAGTTCACCGCTTTAATAAATCTCAGCAAGATGCACTTTTGCCCCATGTGGAGAACGGCACCATTATATTAATTGGTGCGACAACAGAGAATCCCTATTTCGAAGTCAATAAGGCTTTAGTCTCAAGATCACGTATTTTTGAATTAAAACCCTTAAGTAAGCAAAATCTTGCCTCTGCTTTAGAACATGCATTGTGTTGTCCGGATAGAGGTTATGGCCGCTTATCCGTAAGGATAGACGACTCAGCGAAACAACACCTTATTAGAACCTCTTCAGGTGATGCTAGGAGCTTATTGAATGCATTGGAGCTAGCCATAGAACCAGAGCTTCAAGAAGGGGTGCAGGAAGTTCATATTGATTTAGAGAAAGCTGAGCAGTCCATTCAGAAAAGGGCTGTCTTATATGATAAGGATGGCGATGCACATTATGATATTATCTCAGCTTTTATAAAAAGTATTCGAGGCTCAGACCCTGATGCTGCCCTTTATTGGATGGCAAAAATGGTGACAGCTGGTGAAGACCCGCGTTTTATATTTAGGCGCATGCTCATAAGTGCAAGTGAAGATGTTGGCATGGCAGCCCCTGAAGTCCTAGGGATTGTCGAAAGCTCATCAAGAGCTTACGATTATGTTGGTATGCCTGAAGGTCGGTTTCACCTAGCTCATGCCTGCTTGGCCTTATGCAATGCCCCTAAAAGCAATAGTGCATTTGGCTTTTTTGATGCTTTAGGAGCTGTGGCAAAAGAGAGTAGCAATGATGAGGTGCCTAACCACTTAAAAGATAAAAGCCGGGATGCCAAAGATTTTGGTCATGGAGCGGGCTATAAGTACCCACATGCTTTTCAGGACCACTGGGTTGCTCAGCAGTATTTACCCGATGGATTAAGAAATCGATTATTTTATCAACCGAGCGACCAAGGCTTTGAGAAAGAAGTAAAAGAGAACGTTGAAAAAAGACGTGAGCTAGCTTATGCGGCTTTTGCTGAAGAAAGTGCTTTTAGTTATATTAGAAAGGATAGTCAAAATGAGCAAGATAAATGGCATAGCCGAGGGAAAGGGCAGGATCATTTAAAGTGGCTGAGAGATACACTCTTGAGTCTATCGGGTATTCAAAGAGATGATCTTATATTAGATTTTCATGCAGGATCCGGCTACCTTTCTTTTGAGGCCACCCGTATTTCTAAAACAGGAGGCGTGTACTCTATTGCATGGAATCATGATGAAGCGGAAGTTCTTAGGAAATTATCTAGTAAATTTCCTCAGTTTGAGCGCCCCATTGTGATTGATCATACGCCTGAAGACTGGTTGACGCAGATTCCCCAAGAACTCGAAGGGGTAAAGTTTAATCATATTATCCTAAGAAATTTTTGGGATAAAAATTATGATGTAGATGAGTATTTAAAACTATTCGAGCAAATGATTGAATCAGGAGGGCGGATTTCATCATTTGATTATATCTATCAAGATGATCCACACTTAAGTTCTTTTCTTTCTTCGAATAGTGAAAATTCAGAAATTATACGAAAATTCGCTAAAGCTGAAAATGATTTTTTCTCATCTGATTTTTTTCCAAGTAACTTTTCTGCTGCAAATATCAATGAGAATTGTAATGAAAGCTGGAAAATTAATCTATGTCAGGAGCATCAGTTAGACCTTGAAAAGGTCTTTGATCCCACAACACTTAAGACATGGTTTGGACCCAATGGCCGTCTGGGGCAATTTTTAAGGGGGCAATATAGCGAGGATGAAATTGGCAAATTTGCAGAGCTTTGTTCTGGGCAATTAACTCATAAGAAATTAACCTGGCCAAGAAAATGTTTATTGATGAGTTTAGAGGCTAAAGGGTAGCCTTATTGTCTCATCATGCGCTGAAGTTTTACTCCTTCTTTTCAGGGTAATATTCTAATATGCTTTCTTCGTCAGCTTTGAAAATGCCACGTTCGGTAATGAGAGCTGTGATCAGTCTAGCGGGGGTGACATCAAAACCCATATTTAGGCCTGGACTTCCCGGTGGTGTCACTTTAACTTTGCATACGGAGCCATCTTGAGTCAGTCCACTAATGAAATGCACTTCATCTTCGCCTCTCTCCTCAATGGTGATTTCTTTGATGCCATCTCGTATACTCCAATCGATAGTTGAAGAGGGGAGGGCAACATAAAAAGGAATATTATTGTCTTTAGCTGCTAAAGCTTTTAGGTAAGTGCCTATTTTATTGGCCACATCGCCAGAGCGAGTTGTGCGGTCAGTGCCCACAATTGCCATATCAACCTTACCCATTTGCATGAGATGACCACCAGTATTATCAGCAATAACAGTATGGGGAACACCGTGTTGGCCTAATTCCCATGCCGTTAAACTTGCTCCTTGATTTCTTGGTCGTGTTTCATCAACCCAGACATGGACTGGAATTCCTCTATTAAAAGCTTCGTAAATAGGTGAAGTGGCTGAACCGTAGTCAACAAATGCAAGCCATCCGGCATTGCAATGTGTTAGTACGTTGACGGTTTTTTGAGTTTTGGCGTAAATAGCTTCAATTAGACTGACTCCATGCTCACCGATTTGCTTGCAGTATTGTGCGTCTTCATCACTAATTTTACGTGCTTCTTCAAAAGCAATGTCTTCATATGACGATTCAGTCGCATTTTCTAAAACAGTTAAAATACGTTTCACTGCCCATGCTAAGTTAACAGCTGTGGGGCGGGTGGCGATCAGGTAATCAGCTTGTTCCTTGATATATTCCAAGGGTTGGTCCTTCAATTTCCCTTCTCTTGCAGCTAAAGCCATGCCGTAAGCTGCTGATGCTCCTATTAAACCAGCACCTCGAATCACCATATCTGAAATCACAAAAGCCATTTCTTTACAGCTAGTGACTTCCATTATCTCAAATTGATGGGGAAGAATGCGTTGATCTATGACTTCAATATTGCCTTTTTGGTTTTCCCAGATTGTACGGTAACTTTTATTGTTAATTTTCATATTGTTAAGAGTGGATATTTATGAGCAGAAAAGGCCTGGTTAGCACAACGTATAAGAGAATTTTATAATGCAATATGCTCTTGAAAAGGCCTATTCTAAGAAGGATTTTCATTTATTAGAATATCTTCATTTCAATAATTTGCTCTTATATATACTTGTCATTTAATGAATTCTTCCAAAAACGAAATAAGTAAGTAGTAGATGCCAGACCCTGAATTTGATCATTTTGCTGAAAGCTATAAATCTGAGCTTGATAAGCAAAAAGCACTTACAGGTGACAGAGAAAAATTTTTCCGCTACAAGGTATCTGTCTTATCGTCTCTTTTTTCATCTGCACAGCGTATTCTTGACTTTGGCTGTGGTACAGGCAACTCCATCACTTACTTAAATCATTTTTTCCCACAAGCAAAAATAGTAGGGTATGACCTTTCTCCAAAATCCATAGCCGTTGCAAAGAAACGATTTGAGAATCTTTTCTACGACGATTTAGAGCAGTTAACGGCTCAAGAAAATAAGTTTGATCTTATTTTTATGTCTTGCGTTTTACATCACATTCCTCTTGATAAACGAGTTGCCGTTCTTAAGCATATATCAACTTTGCTTAATGCCAAAGGGTCTTTGTGCCTCTTTGAGCATAATCCATATAACCCACTGACGCAATATCTTGTGAAAACATGTGATCTCGATGAAGGTGTCGTGCTTTCATCCATGTCGAAAACAAAAGAACTTCTGATGCAAGCTGGATTAGTAGTGGACAGGCACGCTTACGCTCTTTTCTTTCCCATATTGAATAAGTTCACTCTGAATCTAGAGCAAAAACTCAAGGCTGTTCCTTTGGGTGGGCAGTATTATCTTGTGGCTTCCTCTAATGTGGCGGCAGATAATTAGAGTAGTGATCAATCATTTTAGGACTACTCCAGTTTTGAAGGAAAGGGAAGTTTAACTCCACCTTCATCCCCAGTCTTGTAAGTGAAATCTTGACGATGTACTGAATTCGATACAATATAAGGATCACAATTGAGGTTCATATGGAAGCTATCGATCTATCTAGAGATGTTAAACCTATCACAGAATTCAGATCGAACGCATCTGGTATTCTTTCTCACGTAAAGGAAAATAATCGACCTCTGCTAATCACTCAAAATGGCAAATCTTCAGCAGTCTTATTAGATGTACATACCTATGAGAAGATGATGAAAATTATTGATCTTCAGTCCTCTCTTTTACAAGCAGAAGATGATATTAGAAATAATAAAGTGAGATCCTCCGAAGAATCTAAGGCATATATCAAAGATAAGCTTGGTCTATGAAGGTTTCATGGACTGAAACAGCCACCAATCAAGTTTTAGATATAGCTGAGTATATTTCAGTCGATTCTTCAAAAAATGCATCTAAGTGGGTGGATGATATTCATGAGAAGGCTGAATCATTGATTCATCATCCATACAAATACCCTGAGCCTGAAGGAGCTTGTAACACCCATATTCGCGAGTGTATATTTGGGAACTTCAGAATTATTTACAGAATTGATCCAGATATCATATATATCATGAACGTAAAACGAGGGGCACAAGAGAAAAATGATGAAGATTACATAGAGTAATAAGCGAGAACTTTAATATAAGTTGTATACGAAGCTCCTATGCTTTTTCTTAATGCATGAAGTCTTTCCAAGGCTAGAAAGAGGATGGAATTATTTAAGTGTTTTTTTTAATTCATAGTCAAATATACATCATTTTCTTAAGTCACCTGAAAAACATCGAATTGAACCATCATTCAGAGCGATGAACAAGCGCTCATTGGCAACAATCAGACTATCCCAAACTGGGGCTGCATCGAGTTTGATTTCAGAAATGATTTTACCATCCTCAGCCGATACAGCAATAATGCTTCCTCCAAGCTTGCCTTTATAGGCTTTGACATAGTTCTCAAATGATTTGTCTTCAAATTTCATGGGCGCTCCTGCCAGGAATATGGTGCTTCCAGCTTTGGCTATGGCCTTACAGTTGCTAGGCAGATCTGTTTTCCACCCGACACCACTGCTAACCATTGGTTCCGGAGCAGAATTCCCTTTCTTTTTCTTGCCCTTCTTGCCCTTTTTCTTTTTTTTGCCAGTGCCTTTACTTTTATCGTTGAAAACATAGGAAACCGGACCACCAACAAGCTGATAGTTTTGCCTACGCGGGTCAAAATATGAATGATTCCCAAATGTTGGGAATCCCTGAATTGCATAGCATTCAGTGCCTTCCATAACCAGAATATCTTTAACTCCTGCTTGCCACCAATTAAATTTGTTGTTGATTATCCAGCCCGTGCGGTGCTGTTGATTTCCGTCAAGAAAGGAACTTAAAGGCATAATGTGTGCTTCAATCTTATCAGTATCATCAAGGTTTAAGTCAAAAGCACGGTGGCGAAGGTATATTGTGTCACCTTTAGCAACAAGGATATCGTTTAGGAACCCACCTTTGTGGCTAGTATTTTTTGAGCTTAATGGAAATGACGATCCTTTTTTAAAAGGACCGTAGACATTTCGTTTCTTTATGAGTTCACCATTTATCGGGTTAAGGCAGTACACGAAAATCCCTCCATCGACAAAAGTTGAACGGCCTGCACTAAAATAAAGTTTATCTTTATGAACAAGAACACTGCCAAATATAGGCCACGCCGACTCTAATTGGCCATCGGCATGAATCAGTCTTTTCGGTAGATCGCGGAAGCGCCAAGCCAAGACTCCATCTCTAGCTCTCAGGCAATAAACCCAACCGTCGTTTGAACCAAAGAGAAGAAGACCCTTGTAATAGGTTGGCGGGGAGTCCACCCGTCCGTCAGTGGTGTAAGACCATGATATTTTGCCCGTATCAGCAGCAATTGAGTAAAGTGTATGAGCTTGCACATCGGCAACAAAAACGCTATTCCCCACAGAGATAATAGAGCTTGGAGTGCCCGGAAGCTTGGCTTTCCAATTTTCTTTCAGAGTTCCATATATAGTTGTTCTATTAACACCAGCTCGGGCAGAATTCTCGCGGTAAGTTGGCCAATCTCCATCGCTGATTGGAAGCTTTTTGACACTCCCATAGGCCGGACCTTTCTCTAATTGAACAGATATATTGACAGTAATAGGATCAGATGACTTTTTAATATTTGGTAAAGAAGAATAGGCATTAAGCCCTGGAATCATTTCGCCCGAACTGCAGGTGCACGAATAGGGAGATGAATAAAGCAACCCATTGGCCGGTAGAACTCCCATATTGCACTCTCCGCGCATCCAAT
>JADGBV010000070.1 GCA_015231345.1 Planctomycetota bacterium | reverse complement strand
CCACAGGAGTTACTTCTCCCTCCTGCAGAACACGCAAGAGCTTGACCTGAAGATCCAATGGAAGTTCACCGATTTCGTCAAGAAAGAGCGTGCCACCTTCAGCTTCAGCAAAATACCCTCGCTTTTCCTGATGAGCACCAGTAAAAGCTCCCTTAGCATGCCCGAAAAGCTCGGATTCAGCAAGATCTTTAACGATAGCCCCACAATTCACAGCAACGAAGGGCCCAGATTTTCTTCTACTGTTAATATGCAAACATCGAGCCACTAACTCTTGGTCTAGTGATCGTTGGTTGCCAAAGCCAGCAAGGGAAGTCTCAAGGCGATAGTACTCGTGCAGAAAAAAGCTGCCATTAATCAGATTTTCGAGATCAATATGTATAAATGTTTGTTTTTGTTTGCTGGCTGTAGCTTATCAGACAAAAGACTATCGATTTATACATTTTTACTATATCAACAACCAATGCCTTATCGGCATGCATTTTGCTAATCTACATCAACCCTAATTTTTCTAAGGAGAAAAAATATGTTTTCATCAATTTCACGCGTAATAACAAGCGCAATAACAGTGGCATTTTTCGCAGGTAGCCTGTGGGCCAGCGATGGTCATATGAATCATGGAGCGAAAAGCAATAAGCAGCTACCGGCTGTCAAAGGGAGCCAAAAAGTATGCCCCATAATGAAAGGAAAAATTAACCCTGATGTCTTTACAAAGTTCCAAGGACAAAAAATCTACTTCTGTTGCCCTGGATGCGAGGGTAAGTTTATTAAAGATTCAGAGAGTAAGTTTGCAGAGATGAAATCACGTGGTGAGGTCACCGAGAATATCCAGACTGTCTGTCCTGTTTCAGGCGAACCGCTAGAAGATAGAAATGTATCAGTAACTTTGCCTGGAAGAAAGGTATACCTATGCTGTAAAGGCTGTCTCAAAAAGTTTAAGAAGAACAAAGAGGTGTATCTCAAGAAAATGTCAGTGGTCAAAAAACAGGAAGCCAAAGCGCATTCTGGATATGAGCATCACGGTCATCATTAATAGACATCAGCCTTGTATATATAAGTCAAACAGGGACGGGCAACCTCCTTGTTTGACTTATGTTAATTGCTATGAATGGGAAAAATATTCGAATAAATCAAAGTATCACGATTAGTTCCTCAAGCTCCAGGAAGCCTTTCAAAGTCCATATTCGGAATATCAGGAAGAATCAAGCCCAAGAGCTTGCTTCTCTTATTGAGTTGAATAGAAAATATTTAGCCCAAAGGTTTTCTTGGGTTGGTAGATATCATACAGTTCAAGATGCTTTGGCGTATATCAGAAAAACACGTAACGCATCGAAGGATGGCTTAGGTGTATGTTGTTCAATCATTCGATCCAAAAATAATCTTGTGGGGGTTGTTGGTTTTAATAGAATCGATTACAGCAGAAGATCAGTAGAGCTAGCTTACTGGCTTTCTCAAGACGAAACTGGACAGGGAATAGCTACGCAATGCAGTATGGTTATGATAGAGTATGCTTTCACAAAACTCAATTTGAATAGAGTCATAAGTGGCGTTGCCACCAATAACACAAAAAGTCAAAAAGTTGCTGAGCGGTTAGGAATGAAAGCTATTGGTGTAATTAAAGGCGCAGAAGTAATCAATGGGAAAATGATTGATCACAAGGTATATTGTAAGTATAAAAAACAGCAAAAGGCACTCGATAGATAACATAATGAAACACAAGCCTCTAGCATCTGAAGTTGACTATCAGGATATTGCAGAGAACAATTCTATCTCAGATTCCCCCAGAAACCAAGATGAAAAGAAAGAGCCTCCTTTAGATATAGAAAGTGCAAAAAGAAAGCTCCAGAAGAGGGGTGTCGACAGAGTAACTATTATTGATGAGTACACCTAAAGCCTCTATCATTCCCAAATTTCTGCATAACCCAGAAAAATTGACCGGGAAATTCAGCCAAAAATGACAGGCATCTGGTCGACGCAAGGCCTTGTAGGGTAATAAAAAAGGGTAGTGTGAGGAGAAAAAACCAAATGAGCCTCCTCTACCCCCTTCAATACATAATACGTTAAAAAACAACAGAATGCAGGGCGTGGGTCGTGTGCTTCGTAGGGGCGATTGGGTCTGTTAATTGACCGTGGATCTGCTGGTCAACCTTACTGAATTAAGCAAATTTCTATGCAATGTCTGATATCAAACATTGTCTGTAGCATATAGCACAAGCTGGTCAATGCAGCGCAACAAACCTCAAAATGGCGCCTATCATAATCGGCACACGAATTGCTTGATATATCATAGATATCACTTCAGCAAGGATAATTATATCATGAAAAAAACAATCTATATAGCAATAGCATTATTAGTCGCTGTGTCGATCGTTGGTTGCCGCTCAAGTCAATCCACTGCTTCGGGTCATCAACAACAAAAAAGCTCCCACAAGGGGCATCATCATTAATGAACTAAACTCTTGAATTTAAAAGAAATAGATTATCATCTGTAAGCTTTTCAACTTCCGTACATCCATTTAGAAGAGATTCGAATGAACCAAAAAAACGCCTGCGTTAGAACCAAGTCAAGGAGCTGGCATTTCTTTCTGAAATGCCTATTGATACTTATTTCATCAAACGCCATTTACCCCTTACAAGCGAGTGAGTTTGAAAAAAGCAAAGAATATACTTCATCAGAATTATATGGAATTGCTCTAGAAAATAACCCAGAAATCAAGTCTGCTTTTCATGACTGGCAGGCAGCCATGGCAGATATAGCTATAGTTCGGTCCCTACCAGACCCTCAGATTAGTTACAGTGAGTTTATCGAAGAAGTTCAAACAAGAGTAGGACCGCAAAGGCGTAAGTTTTCTCTAACTCAAAAATTTCCTTGGTTCGGGACATTGGATCTAAGGAAAGATGCTGCCGCAGCCAAAGCGGCAGCTATCGAACAAAAGGTCAACCAGGTCCGTCTGATCCTTAAGCAAAAAATTGAGCATATAGTATTTGATTTGATCTTGATCGATCGAAAGATTAGCATAAATAAAGATCATTTTGGTCTATTACAAGATTTAGAGAAGTCTCAAAAAGGAGGCCTTTCGTCAGGAAAGGGGCACCTTTCAACAGTCCTAAGAATTCAGGTCGAGAAAGAAACCATAAAAGATCAGATTGAAACGCTGAAAGCTATGAAACACCCTCTTAAGAAGAAACTTGAGGCGGCCTGTGGAATAGCTTTACCAAAAAATACGCCGAAAGCTGTTCTTACAGAAGCTTCTATGCCAGCCTTGGAAGAGCTGAGAATGCATTATAAGAAGTCGAACCCTCGTTGGTTGGCAAACAAACACCTCGTGACAATGTCGGGGGCACAGATAGCATTAGCTAAAAAGAAAGGGAAGCCTAATTTAGGACTTGGGCTCACCTGGATTGATACTGGCACCTCCTCGATGCCGTCTATAGAAGGAAGCGGGGATGATCCTTTAGCTCTTACGCTTTCTTTGAGCATACCCCTATGGAGGAAGAAGGTGAAGGCTGAAATTCTCCGTGCTGAAGAAAATCAACAGTCTCTCTTTGCCCAAAAAGAAAGCCTCATCAATGCATATGATGCAGACATCGAGCTTATTCTTTTTCGCATTCAAGATGCAGAAAGGAAAATAATGCTCTATAGAGACGATCTACTTCCTAAATCCTCAGATGCCTATCATTCTACTAAAAAAGCTCACGAGTCAGGACGAGTTTCTTTTCAAAATGTACTTGATGCAGAAAGACTTGTTTTGCGTTTTTCATTAGACCTGGAAATAGCTCTTGTGGAAAAAGCAAAAGGGATCTCTGATTTAGAGCTCACCATTGGAACTAACATACACTAATAAAGGAAAGTAGCCATGAAAATAAATGCAAAACGCATCATTGTTCCTATTGTTATTCTCATTTTGGGTATATTAATAGGGAGGTTTTCTAGCCCTGAAGGAAATCAACAAGGAGGTCATGGGCATGACCATGAGTCTAGTGCAATGGAGTCAGCAGTAGAGAAGCAATCTACTTGGACATGTTCGATGCACCCCCAAATAAAACTACCCAAACAGGGGAAATGCCCTATCTGCTTTATGGATTTAATTCCTCAGGATACCTCCGGAGGGAGTGATGAGGGCGAACGGGCTTTAAAAATGTCGAAAGCAGCATTGGCTCTTGCCGAAATAGAGACTCGGGTACTCGAGCGAAAAGAGGCAGAGGTAAAAATAGATATGGTTGGAAAAATGGCTATTGACACAACGCGCATTTCAGATATCGCCTTACTAGCCGATGCTGAAATAAGACGGCTATACGTTAACTATGCCGGCATTCCAGTGAAAAAAGGAGAGCATTTAGCGGAGCTGTATAGTCCGAGTGTGTATTCTGCAGCGCAGGACCTGTTGGTGGCGCTACAAAGTCAATCTGCAGACCAGGAGTTGATCAGTTCTGCAAAAACCAAACTCAAGCTACTGGGGGTTCCCAACAATTACATTACTTCTATCGAAAAAACTCAAAACGTTTCTGAAACCTATATTCTCACCAGTCCTATTGACGGTTATGTAGAAAACCTTGTCGGTTATCAGGGTATGTGGATCAAGAAAGGTCAGATGCTCTGTCGCGTCGTTGATATGGGGTCACTTTGGGCGCACCTCGACGCATATGAATCAGACTTGGCCTGGGTACGTTATGGTCAAAGCGTTTCGATTCGTGCCGAAGCGATGCCAGGGAAAAAGTTTGAGGGCACCATTTCCTATATTCCTCCTCGACTCGACGATCGAAGTCGAACCGTCAAAGTGCGGGTCAATGTAGAAAACCCAAAGGGGATATTAAAGCCAGGCATGTTTGTGTCTGCCATACTAGCAGCACGAGTTACAGGTTCAGGCCATGTAACTTCTCCTGAGCTTAGGGGTAAATGGATTAGCCCTATGCACCCAGAGATCATAAAGGATGGCCCCGGTGCGTGCGATGTCTGTGGAATGGATCTGGTTAAGGCAGAAGAACTCGGGTTCAGTTATGATGCTACAGCTGAATTACCTCTTCTTTTGCCCGACAGTTCAGTGTTAATTACCGGAAGGCGTGCGGTAGTATACATTCGAAAGCCTGGAGAAAAACCTGTTTTTGAGGGTCGTGAAGTTGAACTGGGGCCAAAAGCGGGAGATCATTATGTGGTTCTGGGTGGCCTTAAAGAGGGCGAACGTGTTGTGGTTAAAGGGAATTTCAAAATTGATTCAGCCTTACAGCTCCAAGCTAAACCTTCAATGATGAGTATGGAAGGTGGAGAATCTCTTACCCAACAATTAACCAAAGAGAAACACACAATGATTGATAATGCAGACTTAAAAGCATCTTTGGAGGATTTTCTTGGCTATTATTTATCAATAAGAGAAAAATTAGCCAAAGATGACTTTTCAGAGATCACTGAATTAGCTGGTGACTTGAAAGGTGAACTGGAATATATCGATTACGCCAGCCTGAAACCAGAGGAGCTAAAGCTCTGGATACGTATTCAGAAATTGCTGACAACCTCCATGGAGCACCTAGAGCATAATAAAAATATTGAAAGCTTTCGTGAGGAATTCAAAAAAGTGTCTACCGCTGTGGTGATGATGGTGGAAAAAGTTGGTCATCCACTGAAGTCCTTAAATCTGATGTTTTGTTCCATGGCCAACGCAGAATGGTTGCAGACGGACGATAGTGTAGCTAACCCTTATTACGGCGCCAGCATGCTTCGTTGTGGTGAGGTGAAGAAAACTCTATCAACTACACCAGAAAAGCACTAAGGTCAGGGAGAATACTATGAATACTGATCTGAATAATATGGGTATGCTTGACAAGATTATCCACTTCTGCTTGCACAACAAATTGATCGTTGGCATTTTGCTGCTTTTCACCTGCCTATGGGGTGTCATGGTGGCTCCTTTCGACTGGGAGGTGCCTGGCTTGATGCGAGATCCGGTTCCGGTTGATGCAATACCTGATATCGGCGAGAATCAACAAATTGTTTTCACTCAATGGATGGGCCGGTCTCCGCAGGATGTTGAAGATCAGGTGTCCTATCCACTAACGGTTGCCTTGCTAGGAATCCCCGGTGTTAAAACAGTGCGAACGTATTCCTTTTTCGGTTTTTCCAGTATTTACGTCATTTTTAAAGAAGACGTTGAGTTCTACTGGTCACGGTCTCGGGTAATCGAAAAACTGAACAGTCTACCTCCAGGAACTTTACCTGATGGAGTGCAGCCCAGCCTAGGCCCGGATGCAACAGCTTTGGGGCAGGTCTTCTGGTATACCTTGGAAGGCCGTGATTCTGAAGGTGAACCTGCTGGAGGGTGGAATCTCGATGAACTCAGAAGTATTCAGGACTGGCAAGTACGTTATAGCCTCCTTGCTGCAGATGGCATAGCAGAGGTCGCATCAGTTGGAGGCCATATCAAGGAATATCAGATTGATGTCGACCCCGATGCTATGCGGGCTCATCGAGTGACGATTGAGGAAATTTTTAAAGCTGTAAAAATGTCAAATATCGACGTTGGCGCTCGCAGTATCGAACTTAATGGAGCCGAATATGTTATTCGAGGACTTGGATTTATTAAGAACCTCGATGATGTTCGAAACACCGTCATTAAAAGCAACGATCACGTACCCATCACCGTAGACCAAATCGCAAAGGTATCCTATGGGCCTGCCTTACGACGTGGCGCATTGGATAAAAGTGGAGCCGAAGCTGTCGGCGGGGTTGCTGTGGTCCGCTACGGAGAGAACCCTCTACAAGCGATAAAGAACATCAAAGAAAAAATAAAAGAAATTTCTGAAGGCCTTCCAAAGAAAACTTTAGATGACGGTACGGTCTCACAGGTAACGATAGTTCCTTTCTATGATCGCAGTGGATTAATTAAAGAAACCTTGGGCACTCTTGATTCAGCGATTACTCAGCAAGTATTGGTTACTATAGTCGTTATTCTTCTTATGGTTTTTCACTTAAGGTCAGCGATGTTGATTAGTGTGTTGTTGCCCATAGCGGTGCTAATGACTTTTATCTCCATGAAGATATCAAACGTACCTGCCAATATAGTTGCCCTCTCTGGAATCGCCATTGCTATCGGAACCATTGTGGATATGGGTGTGATTCTATGCGAAAACATTCTTAAGCATTTAGAAAAAGCGTCAAAGGACCGACCGAAAATTGATGTTATTTTTGAAGCCTGCAGTGAAGTAGGAAGTGCTGTCGCTACGGCAGTTGCAACCACCGTAGTGAGCTTTTTGCCGGTGTTCACCATGGAAGCAGCCGAAGGGAAGCTCTTTAAGCCTCTGGCTTATACCAAGACATTTGCTCTTATCGCCTCGATTGTGGTTTCTCTTACCATGATTCCTCCTTTTGCCCACTTACTCTTTACGATGAAAGCAGACTCTCGGCGATGGAAGAATATGGTGTATGGCTTCATGGCTCTTGGAGGGGCCACTGTTGCGTGGTTTGTTTCTCCCTTAGCTGGTTTAATTATTATTGCTTTTGCGGGTATGAAGATAGTTGAGCCGAGACTTCCCAAGTTCGGTAAAAAAGTTCTCTTTTTAGCACCTATTGTTATGTGTGTTTTGTTTGTTGTGACTCAGTTATCCTCGCAATGGTTGCCCTTGGGGCCAGAAAAAGGTGAGTTCAATAATATTTTGTTTGTGGCAATGATTTTTATTACCCTCCTCGGTTTTTTCTGGGTTGTAGAAAGAATATACGTTCCTGTTTTGCGTATAATGCTTCAGTTCAAACTGATTTTTCTTTGCCTACCTCTTGCCTTGACTCTTTGGGGGGGAATGATCTGGCTCGGCTTCGATAAAGTATTTTTTTGGTTGCCTGATTCAGCGAAAAAGACAGAGGTCGCCGTTGATTTAAAACATGATTTCCCCGGCCTGGGCAAAGAATTTATGCCTAATCTCGACGAAGGTTCTTTTTTGTATATGCCCACTACTATGCCTCACGCCTCTATTGGAGAAGCGATGGATGCCATGAAAAAGATCGATATGGCAATGAGCGCAATTCCTGAAGTTGAAAGTGTTGTCGGGAAACTGGGGAGGGCAGACACGCCTCTTGACCCTGCTCCAATTTCTATGGTAGAGACTGTGATTAACTACAAATCTGAATATATTCTAGATGAAGAGGGGCACAGGGTTAATTTTCGATACAACCAAGAAACTAGCAATTACCCTAGGGATAAAGAGGGTGAGTTAATCCCTGATTCTAAGGGACGTCCCTATAGACAATGGCGACCTGAAATACAAACTGCCGATGATATTTGGGATGAACTCGTTAAGGCAGCCGAAATACCAGGAGTGACCTCTGCCCCTAAACTTCAACCGATTGCTGCTCGTATAGTGATGCTGCAAAGTGGAATGCGAGCTCCTATGGGGGTAAAGGTTAAGGGGCCGAACCTGGAGACCATTGAAAAAGTTGGGATGAATATTGAGAAATATCTCAAAGAAGTCCCTTCTGTTGAGGCGTCAGCAGTACTTGCGGACCGTATTGTTGGTAAACCCTACCTCGAAATAGATGTTGATCGAAAGGCTGCTGCCCGATATGGCATTAAAGTTCAACAAGTGCAAATGGTTATTGAAACTGCTGTTGGTGGAATGAAAATAACTTCTTCTGTAGAAGGCCGAGAACGCTACCCCATCCGTCTGAGATATCTACGAGAAAAACGTGATAGCATTGAAGAGCTAAAAGATATTCATATTCCTTCTCCAAGTGGTGCTCAAATCCCCTTAGAGCAACTAGCGGATATCCGTTATGTTCGTGGGCCAATGGTGATTAAGAGCGAGGACACTTTCCTTGTTGGCTATGTCCTTTTCGACAAAAAATCAGATTTTGCCGAAGTTGATGTCGTGGAGCATAGTCAAAAATATCTTCAAGACAAAATTGATAGTGGTGAGTTCGAAATTCCAGCTGGGGTCAGCTACAGTTTTGCCGGAAGCTACGAGAATCAAGTGAGGTCAGAAAAGAAACTAATGATAGTTTTGCCTTTGGCATTGTTCGCTATTTTCATGCTCATTTACTTTCAGTTCAAATCTGTCATCATGACTACCTTGGTGTTTTCAGGCATCTTCGTGGCTTGGTCGGGTGGTTTCCAAATGATATGGCTCTATTCGCAAGACTGGTTCCTGAACTTCAGCCTTTTTGATATGAATATGAGGGAGCTTTTTAATATCCACCCCTACAACTTAAGTGTGGCGGTATGGGTTGGTTTTCTTGCCTTATTTGGCATTGCTACAGATGATGGCGTGATGATGCTTACCTATATCAAGCAGCGATTTGCAGCAAGCAACCCGAAAACAGTTGGTGAAATTCGCCAAGCAACCCTCGAAGCTGCTCAAAGACGTATCCGTCCCTGTCTTATGACATCCGCGACAACCATAATAGCTCTTCTTCCCGTGCTCACCTCAACGGGTAGGGGGTCTGATGTTATGGTTCCTATGGCGATACCCTCGTTTGGCGGAATGACTGTTGTGCTTATCACTGTTTTTGTGGTTCCTACTTTAAGTTGCCTCATTTCTGAGCTAAAACTGAAATTCAGCAGTTTGTCTTAAATGTCTAGATCTTTCGCCAGAAACTTCCTATACACATTCCTGGGAGTGTGTATAGGTATTTTGGCTGCTGGGGTCATATTTTTATTAGGGTGGAATTGCGATAGCTGCCCACAACGTCAGGGTTGGTGCATGTTGCATGCCTGGTACCCCTTGATTTTAGCTATAATGACTGGTCTTTTTGCTGACACCCTTATTTTTGTAAAAAAATACCAGAACCGGAAAAAGGAGGAGCTGTACAAAGAATTGATGATAGGAGTAAAGCATCAGTTAAACAATTTGCTAAACCATTTTCAAATTGTTGAGGTTGAACAGGAAGATACGGGGAAAATTAGCGAGAATACAATTAAACGACTAAAAGATCATATTCACAAAACAGACAACATAATCCGTGAGCTCTGCGCTAATGAAGTCCTTGAAGCAGACGAAGTCAATACAATAGCCTTTCAGGATGTTTATTCAAAAAATATTCCAAAATAAGATTCTTACAGAGGACACTAAAACATGAAAATAGCATACCAAACTTTCTGGATTCAGCACCTCTGCTAGATTTCTCCCTAGATCAACTTCTCTTCACCTGGTTCTTGGAGCCCCCTTAAAGTTCAAATTTCGGAATAAAGCTCCACTATTTACTCAAGTTAAGCTGTGCTTCAGATTCTTCAAGGTTACGTTTTGCTATCCTCAATTGAGTCACTTGGCTGTCAGCATTAGCCGCCCATTAAAAAGTCGATTTGAGACAGCTTTCATAAAACTAACTTCACCAATGCTGAATGCAGGTTCTTTGGTGCTCATCAATAATGGACGCGAATGCTCGTTAAAACTGGACAGAATTTTGGCGAAAAAGTGTCATGCGCATGACACTTTAAATTTCACGTGGATTACGACGATATGGCATTGAGTATCAGTCGTTTACAAATCACAATTCCACTAAAAGCTCCCGGAGGAAAAACCACTGTGCTCTTCGGAAGTGAACATATTTCGAGTCATAATGACATGGTTTGCGAGTAAAATCCACTACTTGGAAAGAAAAAGCTTTCTTTTTCCAAGTAGTAATCTGTCCAGTTTTAACGAGCATTAACGTCCACTTCTCACGAGCACCAAAGATGCAGGTTTTTGATTGTCGCTGGCAAACGGCTAAGTTTTTGTTGTAAACCACTTTCAAGCGCTAAGAAATCAGTAAAATATCCTAACATTTTTGTTAAATTTACATATTAGGAGGCGAGCCCACTTGAGACCTTTATCCGGAATGGAGACTTTTCGTAAAAGATTCTGAGCTGGGGAGCTTTACTTCACACCTTTTGGGGCCTGATTTAACACAGGCCCCATCAGGTTTGGACCACACAAAAGTGTCGGTCTCATCAGGACTAAAATCCTCATAAACACTCACTCGAATGTGCCCTGTTGTGGGATCCTTCTCGTCTTGAGACCATTCAATCTCCTTAATAAAGAGGGGCATGATCTTGGCCAGGCTTTTCCTATCGGCGACCTCAACCACCTGTCGAAAGTGGTGCAACGAGCGCATCATCACCTCGTTATCCAGCAGACGTCGTTTGGCCTTGCTGAGCTCTAGGTGAACCTTGGACTCCTGATCCTTGAGCTTTTTCTTCTCCTTTTCCAGGGATTTAACCTTTTCAAGGATAGAATCAGGAGTTTCATCTCCAAAACGAGCCATGGCTCCGATGAGATTATCAAGCTCACCGATCAGTTTGGCCAGCCTCATTTTCACGGTGCCATACTCTCCCTGGAGCTCATCTGCTAATTCTTTTGCCTGACTATTGGCTTCTTGGGTGATCTGGCGTATGAGGTCTTTGTCCCCTTCGATGTTTTTCACAAAAGAGACGACGAGGTCTTCCACAGCGTCAGCTGGAACAGCTTTAGCAAGACAGGTTGTTTTCTGGTGATTCTGTTGAGTACAAACGTAATATGGGTAGGACTTTCCTCTGCCACCACTTGGCTTTGGAGTCATTTTCTTTCCACAACAGCCACAACTGAGTAAGCTTTTGAGTAGGTAGATTCTATCATTTTCTCGGTCAATGCGCTTTACCTCACGGTTTAGCTCCAGAATCTTGCCCACTTGGTTAAAAAGCCCAGTATCGATAATTGGCTTATGTGCTCCTTCATGGATCTCTCCATTTAATGGCATTTTGCCAATGTACTTTGGGTTAGTTAGCCAGTTGATTAGGGTGTTTTTATTAAATGCACCTCCACCGATAACTTTTCCCTTTTTTGTTATTCGCTCAGGCATTCTATAGCCACTCGTATTAAGAAACTTTAAAACAGCTCCGGCACTACCTAGTTCAGTCATCTTTTTGAAAACCATCTGTATGAGTTGAGCCTGTTCCTCTATTATTTCCAAAACACCATCAGAATTTCTTTTATACCCAACGACAGGAGAACCATGACTCTTGCCATTTTGGGCCAGAAAACTGATGGCACTCTTTGTTCGATGGCTATTGATATCACTTTCGTATTGTGTCATCGACGCCTGAAAGGTAATTTGCAATTTACCTTCTGGAGATGTGGTGTCAAAGTCATTGTTTATGCTGATGAAAGCAATCCCCATACTTTCCAGTTTGTGATACGTATTCCAGAAGTCCATCGTTGATCTTGCAAACCTATCTATCCGATACACAACCACACAATTAATTATTTCATTCTTGGCATCTATTAGCATTCTTTTGAACTGGGGTCTAGTTAAGACACTTCCTGTTCTAGCACTTGCGCCTTCCTCTCTGTAGACTTTGCAATTATCGACAGCTTTACAACCATACCTATCCTTGATATGTCTTTTGATGGTTGCTTCCTGATTATCAAGGCTCACGCCCTCTTCTGCTTGTCGGGTTGTTGATACTCGAATATACATGCCCAATTTCATTTCCTTATCCACAGTGCCACCCCTTGAAAATATAAGTGTTAAGTTTCATCTTTATTCCCCCAAGTATCAGCAAGAATGTCAATTAGGTTTGTTCTTCGTCGTGATTTCTTATCACCGTCATCATAAGCCGTTCTTACGAACATTTTGATCGTCTTAATCCCCATAGGGACTTTAGTTATTTTAGGTTCTATGCTCTCAGGAATATCGAGAGAGTCTTTTAAGACTGGACATCCCAACTCTTTTACCTCCAAAAAAGATTTAGGATCAGCCTCACTTTTATTGTGAGATGTATTTTCATCAGGACTCATTGTCTTCTAGAAAGGGAGATCATCATCATTAGTAGGTGGTGGCGTTGGAATACTCTTAATGGAGTAATTGGAATCCTTAACAGTGACTCCTTTTTTCTGACGAGGGAACCTATGAGAGCTTTCGTGCCAAACAGCAGTGAATTGGGAAAACATCACATTGACGAAAAATGTTTGGGATAGATATGCTTCCAAGGAATACATGTCTATAATATCAACTCTAACTGGGGTAGATATGGCCAGGTAATCATAATCGTCAAAAGAATCACAATTGGCCAATTCTAGAAAACCTCGTCTTAGATGATTATCTCGCCAGACTCCAAGAAACTTACTGCACGTATAAGAAAACACTTGGTCGTGTAATACTTTCCAATCTACATCATGATCATCAGATACAGTTCTGTCTAACATTCCAAGGATGGATAGTTGCCGAACCGTATCAACTTTGTACTGGTCTTTTTTGCAGATAGGACATTTAAGCTCCACCTCGATGGGTATGGGTAGGGAGTTTATTACATTTTTATCATTGCCGTATTCAGCGCATTCAATTTTTGGGTTTCTGTATCTACAAAAACAATAAGGGCAACATAAAAAAATACGGTTATGCCTGTCTAAGACCATCGGCTTTGCAGATGAGCCTTCGTGTATAAATAGGAC